>NZ_CZVH01000080.1:0-9157 GCF_001458555.1 Candidatus Kryptobacter tengchongensis
CCATCTTGGAATCCAAAGTTAAATTTTTACAAGTGAATCTGATTCAAACAACTCTTTAAGCGTCATTCCACGTTTTGCAGCCATCGTTCGGGCGTCTATCATACTTGTCAAAGCTTTCAAAGTTGCCTTAACAGTATTGTGCGGATTTGTGGAACCAAAGCATTTTGTAAGGACATTCTGCACACCTGCAAGCTCAAGAACTGCTCTGACAGCTCCACCTGCAATTATACCTGTTCCAGGGGCAGCTGGTTTAATTAGAACTTTTGAAGCCCCAAACTTTGCCACGATCTCATGAGGCACAGTTCCATTCACAATCGGAACTTCAACTATATTCTTTTTTGCATTCTCACTTGCTTTTTGGATTGCATCTGTTACCTCACGACCTTTGCCAAGCCCAATCCCAACATGAGACAACAATAGCACTGAAACGAATTCTCTTACCACCTTTAACAACCTTAGCGGTTCGGTTGATCATAACAAGTTTTTCTTTTAAACCTTCAATCTCCGTCGGTTTTACTTTTTTTATCCTCGGCAATTTACCCTAAAAAATTTTGTTTTAAAAAACTAAACCACCCTCACGAGCTGCTTCTGCAAGGGCTTTTACCCTACCGTGATATTTGTAGCCGTTTCTGTCAAATACAACTTTTGTTATACCCTTTTCAAGTGCTTTTTTCGCAAGCGCAAGCCCAACGATCCTGCTAACCTCTGTCTTCGTTTTCGCATTTCTAACCTCATCCCTTATCTCTTTTGATAAACTTGACATCGCAACAAGCGTATGTCCCTTTGTATCATCAATTATTTGAGCATAGATATGTTTCAAACTTCTATAAACTGACAACCTTGGTCTTTCAGGTGTTCCAATAATTTTTGCTCTTACACGCTTGCGAATCTTTTCCCTACGAACCTTCTTCTTCTCAAATTCTCGCTTTATCATATTTTAAATTTAACCAATTTTATTTTGAATTCCGAACGAGGTTACGCCCAAAGTGAGCCCGCCTCGTTCATTATTTACCTGCTGCTTTTCCTGCTTTCATTCTTATAACTTCACCCTCGTAACGTATGCCTTTACCTTTATATGGCTCTGGCGGTCTAAAAGAACGAATCTTTGCTGCAACCTGCCCAACAAGCTGTTTGTCAATTCCACTTACAACGATATTTGTCGGCTGAGGAACTTCAATTTTAACTCCATCAGGAGGAATAAAAATTATCGGATGTGAATACCCAAGATAAAGAACAAGAGCTTTACCTTTCAACTCGGCTCTATATCCAATTCCAACAATCTCAAGCTTTTTTGTGTAACCTTGCGAAACCCCAATCACCATATTATTAATCAACGCTCTCCACAATCCATGCAATGCCTTATCAGTCCTTGAATCACTCCTCCTCTTAACAAAAACTTGATCTGAAGTTATCTCAACTTCTATTCTCGGATGAACCTGCGCTGTAAGTTCTCCTTTCGGACCTGAAACTTTTAAAACTCCGTTTATTCTTTCAACCTTCACACCTTTTGGGATAGGTATCGGTTTTTTCCCAATTCTTGACATTTTTCTTACGATTTTATTTTCAATTTTCACCAAACATAACAAATTACTTCTCCACCAACCCTTTCCTTTCTCGCACGACGATCAGTCATAACTCCCTTCGGAGTAGTCAAAATTGCAATCCCAAGACCATTTAAAACCCTTGGTATCTCATCAACTCCAACATAAATTCTGCGCCCTGGTTTACTTACCCGCACAAGATTCGTAATTGCTGGCTCACCATCTTCTGTATATTTGAGATAAATTCTCAAAATTCCCTGCTTCCCATCATCAATAACTTCATATCCCTTTATAAATTTCTGCTCAAGTAAAATCTGAGCAATAGCTCTTTTAAGTTTTGATGAAGGAGCTTCAACTACCTTATGTTTAGCTCTGACTGCATTTCTTATCCTCGTTAAAAAATCAGCAATTGGATCCGTCATCATAGCCTGTTTTTACCTCTAAATTTAATTTTTACCAACTTGCTTTTCTCACACCAGGAATTTTACCCTCAAGAGCAAGTCTCCGGAAACAAATCCTGCAAATTCCAAACTTCCTGTAATAACCTCTTGGTCTACCACAGATTGAACAGCGATTTCTCTTCCTAACTTTATATTTCGGTTCTCTTAATGCTTTTTGAATTGACGCTTTTCGTGCCAAGTTTTAATTCCTGAAATTTGTTTTTACGCTGTTGCTTTTTCCTCAACTACAACTTCACGTTTTCTAAATGGCATCCCAAACAACCTCAACAATTCATAAGCTTCCTCATCGGTTTTGGCTGTTGTTACAATCGTTATATCCATGCCAAAAATTCTTTCTACTTCATCAACATTTATCTCAGGGAAAATTATATGTTCTCTAATTCCAAGTGTGTAATTCCCTCTACCATCAAAAGATTTATCAGATAAACCTCTAAAGTCCCTGATCCTTGGAATTGCTGCGTTTATCAGCCTATCAAGAAACTCATACATTCGTTCTCTTCTCAATGTAACTTTACATCCGATTGCCATTCCAGCTCTTAACTTAAAGTTTGAGATTGATTTTCTCGCTCTCCTTATCACAGGTTGCTGTCCTGTAATCTTTGCAAGTTCTTTCATAGCCATTTCCAAAAGTTTCGGATCTTGCGTAGCTTGACCAACGCCCATATTAACGACAATCTTCACAAGTCGTGGAACTTGCATAACATTTTTATAGCCAAATCTTTTCATCATCTCTGGAATTATAACCTCATGATAAAGTTTTTTTAATCTCGGAACAACCTTTTCTTGTGTTTCCTCAATTTCTTGAACTTCTTGCTTTTTTTGCTTTTTCTCCTTAGCCATTTTAACTCACCTATGTTTTAATTAAAACATTTCGCCACATTTTTTACAAACTCTCATCTTGCTTTTCTTCCCATCCGCTGAAACAAGCCTCGCATGTCCAACTCTGGTTGCTTTACCGCACTTTGGACAAACAAGCATAACATTTGAAACATGGATTGGGGCCTCCATCTCAATTATACCACCCTGCGGATACTTGGGCGACTTGCGAACATGTTTTTTAACAATGTTAACACCCTCAACAAGAACTCTTTCCTTCTCACGGAGAACTTTTAAAACTTTTCCAATTTTACCCTTATAATTTCCAGCAATTACCTGAACGATGTCATTTTTCTTGATGTTCATTCTCTCCCAAAGTTTAATTTAAATAACTTCCGGTGCAAGTGATATAATTTTCATAAACTGTTTTTCACGCAGTTCCCTTGCAACAGGTCCAAAGATTCTCGTTCCCCTTGGTTCACCATACTTGTCAAGCAAAACGACAGCATTCTCATCAAATCTGACATAAGATCCATCCTTACGTCTTATTTCTTTCTTTGTTCGCACAACAACTGCGCGCGAAACTTCACCTTTTTTAACTGGTGCACCTGGAATTGCGCTTTTTATTGAAACCACAATGATATCTCCAACTGTTGCCGTTAATCTTTGATGTTGACCTATAATTCCTATACAACGAACTTTTTTAGCTCCTGAATTATCCGCAACCACAAGGTCGGTTTCTCTTCTTATCATGGCATTTTCAGAATTTTATTTTGCTCTTTCTATTATTTCAACAAGACGCCATCTTTTATGCCTGCTTAAGGGTCTTGTTTCCATAATTTTTACAATATCACCAATATTACACTCATTATTTTCATCATGAGCCATAACCTTCGTAGTTCTTGTATAAACCTTCTTGTAAATCGGGTGCATAATCTTCCTTTCAATTGCAACGACAATCGTTTTGTTCATCTTATTGCTCACAACTCTTCCAATTCTAACCTTCCTTTGACCACGTTTTGGTTTTTCAGATTGAAGCCCCTGAACTTCATTTTGGCTCTGCTGAACATTTTCTTTTTCCTGGATTTTTTCCTCGCTCATCAGGCAACTTTACCTTCCTTTGTTTTCTCTCTTTGAAGTTCCCTTTCTCTTAAAATTGTTTTCATCCTTGCTATATCTTTGCGAATCATTTTAAATCTATGTGGCTTTTCAAGCTGACCAAGAGCTTTTTGAAATCTCAAATTGAACAGCTCTTCTTCAAGCTCTTTGATTCTTTGTCTTATCTCATCATCAGAAAGTTGTCTTATTTCGCTTGCCTTCATCTTTTCTGCGCAAAATTTTTATTTAAAATTTTTAACCGCCTGCCTCAATTCTTGTGACAAATTTTGTCTTTATTGGCAATTTATCCGCCGCAAGTTTAAGTGCTTCTTCTGCAACTTCACGACTGACGCCTCCAACCTCAAACATAATTCTACCAGGTTTCACAACAGCAACCCATCCCTCAACATTACCTTTACCTTTACCCATACGAGTCTCAGCTGGTTTTTTCGTATATGGTTTATCAGGGAAAATCCTTATCCAGATTTTCCCTCCTCTTTTCAAAGTCCTTGAAATTGCAACACGTGCTGCTTCAATTTGTTTATTTGTTATCCAGGCTGGCTCAAGCGCTTTCAAGCCATAATCTCCAAAAGCAAGCGTTGAAGCACGATATGATTTCCCTTTCAAACGACCACGCTGCTGTTTTCTGTATTTCGTCCTGCTTGGCATTAACATAGTTTAAAACCTCAAAGTTGTTTTTTAACGAAGTTGTGGTTTTCTCCCTAAAACTTCACCCTTGAAAACCCAAACTTTAACTCCAATCTTACCATAAATGGTCAACGCTTCTGCGATTGCAAAATCAATCTCTGCTCTTATAGTATGTAATGGAACTCTGCCCTCAAGATACCACTCGCTTCTTGCTATCTCAGCACCAGCTAATCTACCCGAACACATTACTTTAATCCCCTGCGCTCCCATCCTCATTGCGGATGTAACAGCTGCCTTCATCGCCCTTCTATAAGAAACCCTATTTTCAATCTGTGCAGCTATTGACTCAGCTATAAGATAAGCATCAAGCTCAGGACGCTTGATCTCAACCACTTCAATTCTAACCTCTTTACCCGTTAACCTTTTTAATTCCTCCTGCAAAGATTCAATATCCTTGCCACCCTTTCCAATGACTATCCCTGGGCGAGAAGTATGAATCTTAATCTCAACTTGTTTTGTTTTTCTGTCAATTATTATTCTTGAAACACCGCTCCTTTTAAGCCTATTACGAATGTAATTACGAATCATCAAATCTTCCTGGAGCTTTTCAGCAAAATTTTTATCTTCATACCAATGCGCATCCCAATCCCTTATTATTCCAAGCCTGAAGCCTATTGGATGTGTTTTCTGTCCCAAGACTCCTCCACCATGCTACTTTGTTTTTGATTTATTTTTTCCTTCTGATTTTTCTGCTACAACGATTGTCAAGTGATTGCTCCTTCTTCTTATAATATATGCTCTACCAAATGGAGCGGGTAAAACACGTTTCAACATTGGTCCAGGGTCCACATAAACTTCCTTCACATAAAGATCTGATATATCAACCTTTCGTTCTGTTTCTTTATTCATGAAATTTGCAACAGCTGATCTTAAAACTTTTTCGGCAATTTTTGCTGCACGTTTTGGGGTATAATGTAAAATGTTAAGTGCTTCATCCACTGATTTACCTCTTATCAAATCAATCACAACCCTCATCTTCCTCGGCGAAGATGGTATATATCTTGCGACTGCTTTTGCTTCCATTTCAGTATCCGAACTTTATTTACTTTTTCATTTTACTTGCTTTTTCCGCCTTCGTGCCAGGGTGACCTCTAAATGTCCTCGTAGGTGCAAATTCACCAAGCTTGTGCCCAACCATGTTTTCAGTTATATAAACTGGAATAAATTGCTTTCCATTATGAACCGCAAATGTAAACCCAACAAAATCGGGAATTATCGTACAATCACGTGCCCAAGTTTTTATCACTCTCTTCTGTCCAGTCTTCATTAACTCTTGAACTTTCTTTAGCAATTTCTGGTCTACATATGGACCTTTCTTAAGCGAACGAGCCATATCAGATTAACTTTTTATTTTTTCTTTCTCCTCGCAACAATGTATTTATCAGATGGTTTATTCTTCTTTCTTGTTTTCTTTCCTTTCGTATGCCAGCCCCAAGGTGAAACTGGATGCGGATTACCTTGCGGTGCTTTACCTTCGCCTCCACCATGCGGATGATCAACAGGATTCATAGCAACACCACGAACATAAGGTCTTCTCCCAAGCCAGCGCGCTCTCCCAGCCTTGCCAATTGTGATGTTTTCATGATCAAGATTGCTCACAATCCCAATAGTAGCATAGCAATTTAAATGAATTTTTCTCAACTCACCAGATGGGAGACGCAAAAGAGCATAATTACCTTCTTTAGCCATAACCTGTGCATAAGTCCCAGCACTCCTTGCAATTTGCCCGCCTTTCCCAGGACGAAGCTCAATATTATGCACAAACTCTCCAACAGGTATATTTCTCAACGGCAATGCATTCCCAATTTTAATTTCTGCATCCGGACCCGACATAACCATATCTCCAACCTTCAACCCATCTGGAGCGATAATATATCTTTTTTCACCGTCAACATAATGCAAAAGAGCTATCCTCGCACTTCTATTGGGGTCATACTCTATTGAAGCAACTTTTGCAGGAATTCCAATTTTATCACGCTTGAAGTCAATGATCCTATACATTCTTTTATGACCACCGCCACGATGCCTAACAGTAATTCTTCCCTGATTATTTCTGCCTGCGTGCTTCTTTAATGGAACAACCAGAGATTTCTCAGGCTCTGTCTTTGTGATATCCGAAAAATCAGAAACCGTATAAAATCTTCTTCCCGGGGTTACAGGCTTAAATGTCTTTACAGGCATTTTCTCACTCCCTCAATTTTTAAATGTTCTCAAAAATATCAATCTTGTATCCAGGCTCAAGAACAACAATCGCTTTTTTCCAATCCCGTCTCTTACCCTCAAACCTACCACGTCTTGTCAACATAAACTTTCTCTTACCTTTAACAATCATAGTCCTAACCTTTCTCACCTTCACATTAAATCTTGACTCAATCTCTTTCTTAATCTCAATTTTATTCGCTTTCATCGCAACCTCAAAAACATACTGATTTTTATCACGCAAAATCGTTGATTTCTCCGTAACTATTGGCCTAATTAAAACACTTGGCATCTTGATTGGGAAATTTTAATTTTCATTCTGTAAATGTATTCTGCAAAATTTCAACAGCGCTTTTTTGGATCAAAATCATTTGATTATTTAAAATGTCATAAGTTGATGCTTTATATGCCTCCAAAATGTTAAGACCAGGGATATTTCTTCCAGATTTATAAACATTCAAGTCAGTCTTAGCGGTTAAAAGCAAAACTTTCTTATTTAAAAGGTTAAATGCCCTCAAAATCTCAACCATTCTCTTCGTTTTCGGCTGTTCAAATGTGAAATCCTCAACAACGATTATCTGCTCATCTTTGAGCTTATAAGTTAAAGCAGATTTTCTTGCAAGTTGTTTGACCTTCTTGGGCAAATCAAGACTATAATCCCTCGGCACTGGACCAAAAACTGTTCCACCACCAACCCAAAGTGGTGATCTAATAGAACCTGCCCTTGCTCTTCCCGTATGTTTTTGTGGCCAAGGCTTTCTACCTCCACCTCTTACCTCTCCACGTGTCTTCGTTTTGTGCGTTCCTTGTCTCTGATTCGCAAGGTAAGCTTTAACAGCCAAATAAATTGCGTGATCATTAGGCTTTATCTCAAAAATATCGGGCCTTAACTCAACATACTCACCCGACTTCGTCCCATCAATTTTATAAACCTCAACCTTCATTCTTAACTTTCGGTTAATTTTTTTAAAGTTTGTTTTCTCTCACCTTAAAGAATTCAAATCTCTCAACTTGACTTGATTATTTTAACATAACTATTTTTTGCTCCTGGGACCGAACCTTTCACAACAAGTAAATTTGAGTCCGGTATCACCTCAACAACTTCAAGATTCCTAACTGTAACTTGTTCATCTCCCATATGCCCAGCCATTCTCTGACCTTTAAATGTATGTGACGGGAAAGAACTTGAACCAACTGACCCAGGCGCCCTATGTCTATCACTTTGACCATGGGTCTTTGGACCCCCACCAAATCCATGCCGCTTCACAACGCCTTGAAAACCTTTACCCTTTGATCTTCCCGTTACCTTAACAAAATCACCAACCGAAAAAACATCCTCAACTCTTATCTGATCACCGGGTTTATACTTGCTTATGTCAAAACCTTTAAATTCCTTAAGCACCCTCAAAAACGGAACATTTGCTTTCTTAAAATGTCCCTGTAGTGGCTTTCTCTTTTCCTTTCTCAACCCAAAACCAAGCTGAAGAGCTTCATAACCATCTTTTTCCTTCGTTTTCACCTGCACGACATAACAAGGACCAACTTCAAGGACAGTGCAAGGTATGGCGACACCATTTTCAGCAAAAATTGTAGTCATCCCAAGTTTTTTTCCTATCAATCCAACCATATCTAAAATTTAGTTTAAATTTTTTATGTCTTAATCTCCACTTCTACTCCCGCTGGTAAATCAATTTTCGTTAAAACATCCATCGTTTTCGTATTCCAGTTTAAAATATCAATTAACCTTTTATGCGTTCTTATCTCAAACTGTTCGCGGGATTTTTTATCAACATGCGGTGACCTTAAAACTGTGAAAACCGAGCGCTTTGTCGGCAGGGGTATAGGCCCTGAGACAACAGCGCCCGTTTGTTTAACAGCTCTTACAATTCTATCAGCTGACTTGTCAATTAAACGATGATCGTATGACTTTAACTTGATTCTAATTTTTCTCTGCTGTGCCATTTTTAGATAAAACCTGTTTTATTCAAGTATCTTCGTTACTACTCCAGCGCCAACTGTTTTACCACCCTCACGAATAGCAAATCTTAATCCTTCCTCCATAGCAACGGGTGCAATCAATTCAATTGTAAGCCTCACATTATCACCCGGCATAACCATCTCTTGCCCCTCGGGCAAACCAATTATCGTACCAGTAACATCAGTCGTTCTAAAGTAAAACTGTGGTCTATAACCCTTATAGAAAGGAGTATGGCGTCCACCTTCTTCCTTTGAAAGAATATAAACCTCGGCTTCAAATTTTGTATGTGGAGTAATTGTCCCAGGCGCAGCTATAACCATACCACGTTCAAGCTCATCCTTTTCAATACCGCGCAA
>NZ_CZVH01000081.1:0-8954 GCF_001458555.1 Candidatus Kryptobacter tengchongensis
GATCTAACCAAATTTCCAGCGGAATCAAAAATTTTAATCTCAACTGAACTTGCATCGCCTTTTAACTCGTATCCAAATTCAATATCATTCCCCGCCTCAAGTTTCAAAACATCTCCATAAACTACAACCTTTTTACCGATTAAGTTTGAAATCAAAGCATTCGTAATTGAACGATTCGTCGCATAACTTGCATCAATGCTTTTCAAAAGATTTGAATTGATGTTATAAAGTTGCTCAACAGAACTAAACTGCGCAAGCTGAGAAGCAAATTCTGCACTTTGAATAGGATTCAACGGATCTTGATAATTCAACTGCGCTATCAAAAGCTTCAAGAAATCGTCTTTCCCAAGAATTGCCTTATCGGGATTTTGAACACTGCTTCCCGATGATGGAATGTTTTTAAAATTCTGAATTGAATTGATATTTTCCACAGCTCCCACCTCCTTTAAATTATTGCCTCTATTAAACTACCACCGTAAATTTTAACTGTCTCAAAAGAGTCAAAAACCTTCCTTTTACTTGTTGCTTTCCTTAAAAATTGCTCACGCTCTGAGTTTGAGAAATTATAATTACTATCAAAGTTTTCAGCCACAAGCAATACATCAATCTTTTCTGGTTTCACATTGCTTGACTCAAGCGTTGCCCTCAAACTATCAAACCTTGACTCAATCATCTGCTTTGTCTTGTAATTTTTAACCTCAAACAAAATTCTTACGCCACCTTCACCTTGCGAAATTTTAACCACTATCTCCCCAATCTCTTTTGGTTTAACCTTCAAAACAACCTCCCCTCGTTCAAGATCCTTGCTTTTCAAAATAAAACTTTTAACAAATTCTGGGATATCTTGAGCCTTTATGTGAAAAACTGGTCTCTCTACGCCTATTCTCTCATCTAAATCTTTGATATCAACATCAACAAAATTTCTCGTATTAATTTTTTCAAGCATCCTTTCAAACTTGGAATCCTCTAAATAATTCCCTTTGAAATTGCGCCGAAATTCAAAATTATTATTCATCTGCTCGCTTTTATAAACAGCCGAAACCCGAGATTCCATTGTTGCGCTAATTCCCTCGTTATCTTTCACATTTTCACCTTGAGATTGATGCCTCATCAATTTCGGAGTGAATTTCTCTTCACTTATTTTAAATTCAAAACTTAAACCTTTATCAAGCCTATCTTCAAAAATTTCCTTTTCAAACATCATCACCTGTTCGCTACCCATTGACCCTGTAACTTGAAAATTGCATTTACTTTTTTCATTTACATTCTGACTATTTATCTCAACTTTTCTCAATTTCGTAATATCAAACTTGATCAGAGGCACAGATTCATAAGCACAGTTTATCTGCCCGTTCCCCTGATAGTTCAAGGCACTGTTTCCTGCTTTTTGAGTTTTGCTATCCGACATCTCAACAACATTATGATTTCCGCTATCATCACGCCTGTTTACCAATTCTGAAACTTGAGAAATTCTATTTTGCTCAACTGTTAATTGAACTATTTTTGCAATTTTAAAATTGGCAATTTGCTTGGCTTGATGATTCTGAGTTTCGGTTTGTGTTAATTCTTTAAATTCTGAGGCGCAACTCACTGCCTGCTTTAACTCCACAACTTGAATACAAGAATCTCCACCGCTCTCAGCTGATTTTTCGTTTATGAGATGTAAGCTCGCTTCACTTCTCTCAGCGCTTGCAAAAAGCTGAATTAAAAGAAGTCCTAAAATATCACCAAAATTTTCCGCAATTTCGTTACGGGATTTAGAACCTCCCTCAACTTGAACTGAGGCGAAATTGTTTAATATGTTGTTTAAAATTAAGTTCATTTCCCGTTAAGTTTTGAAAGTTTAACTGCCTTTTTCGTGTTAAGTTCGGAAAGTATCTTCGCAGCTTGACGTCTTTGCATATTTAAAATGATAGCAAGCGCCTCATCTTCAGACATATTTTCAAGAATCCTTGCAGCTGTTTCTGGCTCCATTGCCTCATAAATTTTCGCTAAAGATTTAACTTTTTCACTCTGTTGACTTGAAGCCTGCTTTTGCAACTTTTCAATAAGAAAATCTTTTCTCTTCATCTCAATTTCAAGGTTACGGATCATACTGATAAGCACATTAACGCTATCTTTATACCTCCCCAATTCTGCAAGCGTTTTGTTATGCAAATTTTTTAAACTATCAAGTTTATATGCTTCAACATATTCAAACCCAATTGAGCTTGTATCTTCCCATACAATTCCAAGCGAATCATTTTTAACTTTGATAGAATCAATCATCGCCGAAACAGGGGCTGAACTTGGGATCGGTCTGAAAAGTTCGGGATGAAGTTTTGAAAGAACATACATACCCTCAAAAATCGTCACAAAAGAAAAAGTGAAACCAAGTATGTAACCAAAAATTGACTTTCCCATATATTACCTGTTCAATGTTGCTCTGTGTGAAATTGAGTCAAGAAGTGATTGTTCTTTCTTTTGATAATCCTTTAAAATTTGCTCGTTAAACTTTTGTTTTAATTTTTCAATCATTCGTTTGTTTTGATTCGTTTTCACCAAGATATCACGCTTTTTCTCCTCTTCTTTGGAAATTTTTTCAAGCATATCCTTTTGCCTTTCAACTTGAACAGCGATTGCATTTAAATAGGCATATTGAATTTGAAGATCAACCGCCTTGATTTTTTCTTCAACCTCCATATTTTCCATTTGTCGTATTTTCTCCGTTTTAAGGTCTTCTAATAATTTTTCGGCATTTTCACGAATTACTTTAATCTCCGAAAGTTCCTTTTTGTATTTTTTTTCCTGTATTTGACGAACCTTTAGAACGGGGTCAAGTTTGAAACGAGCCATTTTCACCTCAGATTAATTTTGCAAGTTCAATTAAACGAGCAACCGAATCTTCAAACTCTGCTTTTTCCTTTATATCCTGTTTTAAAAACTCCCTTATTTTTTCAATCATTTGCAACGCTTTATCAATTTTTGGATTGCTACCTTTAGCATAGGCTCCAATGTTTATCAAATCTTCCGCTTCTCTATAAGTTGCAAGTATATCTATTATTTTCTCAGCTGATTTTTTATGTTCGGGGCTCACTATATCTGGCATAAGTCTGCTTATACTTTCAAGTGGTTCAATTGCAGGATAGTGTCCCATATTTGCAAGTTTTCTTGAAAGGACAATGTGACCATCAAGTATAGACCTTGCTGAATCAGCAATTGGCTCATTAAGGTCGTCACCTTCAACGAGAACTGTATAAAGCGCTGTGATGCTTCCCTTTGAAGAGGTTCCAGCACGTTCAACAAGCCTTGGAAGCAAAGCAAACACTGAGGGAGTATAACCTTTCGTTGTTGGTGGCTCACCAATTGCAAGCCCGACCTCACGCTGAGCCATCGCAACACGAGTTAAAGAGTCCATCATAAACATAACATCAAAACCTTGATCCCTGAAATACTCCGCAACTGTTGTTGCAACAAGCGACGCTTTAACCCTTATAAGCGGTGGCTTATCACTTGTTGCAACTACGACAACACTTTTTGAGAGCCCAAACTCTCCAAGTTCTTTTTCAATAAAATCTCTCACCTCCCTGCCTCGTTCCCAATCAAAGCAATCACATTAACATCAGCATTTGTATGTCTTGCGATCATGCCCATAAGTGTGCTTTTACCCACACCACTGCCAGCGAAAATCCCAATTCTTTGCCCTTTCCCACAAGTAAGAAGTGCATCAATAGCTCTTACCCCAGTTGCTATTGGCTGATTTATCCTTTTCCTTTCAAGAGGTTCTGGCGGTTGATTATAAATTGACCTTATTTCATCAGCCTCAATCCATCCCTTTCCATCAATCGGACGACCAAGCCCATCTATAACCCTACCAAGAAGATTCCTTCCAACTGGAATTGAAAATGCTTTTCCAGTTGCAACAATTTCACTACCAGGGCTTATCTTATTTATATCACCAAGAGCCATTGAAAGAACACGATTATTTTTAAACCCAACTACTTCGGTAAAACAAATTGCCTCATCATTTCTGGATCTTATAATACATACCTCACCAAGTGAAGCAGACGGACCAACTGATTCAATTACAAGTCCAATGACTTGCGTTACCCTCCCATTGACTTTGACCATATCAAGATGTTCAATCTTATCAAAGTATTTTCTCATTCTAAATTCAAGACCTATCATTATCTGATG
This sequence comes from Candidatus Kryptobacter tengchongensis, assembly GCF_001458555.1. NCBI lineage: Bacteria > Pseudomonadati > Candidatus Kryptoniota > Candidatus Kryptobacter > Candidatus Kryptobacter tengchongensis. Next base: position 4,177 of record NZ_CZVH01000081.1, read on the forward strand.
CCCTCAATGAGTGAATTTTCAATTAATGAAAATTGTGTTGAAATTCTTGCATCAACATTTCCAAGCTCACTTTCAATTATACAGCCTCCCCTTTCAATTCCTGGATCTGCTTCAATGATGACTTCGCTTGCTGAGCCAAGCATTTGCAAAAGTTCTGGTTTTAACTCCCTTATAAGTTTTTCATCATCAGGGTTTATTCTCAACTTAATCTTCTCAATTCCGATAACTCTCTTAATTGCTTCTTTCACCTGATTTAAAATAAAATCATCATTTTTCTCAATCTCACGCTTAACTATTTTTTCGGCAATTTTTATAGCAAGTGAGACAACGAATATCTCAACTTTTGTCTCAAACGATTCAACCTCGTTATAAAAACTTTTTAAAAGCTGCTCAAAAAGAGCAATATGTTCATTTAATTCGTTATTCATCTTCTCCCTTAAAATTCTTTCCGCATCCCTAAACCCCCTTTGATATGCTTCTCTTACCTTCAGCTCATATTCATCCTTTACTTGTGCTATTATTGTTTCAACATCAACTTCATTTCCCTTTTCAGCCGAATTTTGTGCATAATCGCTTAACGATTCAACCACCGATTCATCTTTTGCGTCAGCATCCGATAAATTCTTAAAATCCAAATCATCAATCTTCAATTCCTCAAATAGAAACCTTTCCTTCCACAATTGATTTTTTATTACCTTTTTAGTAAACAATGTCTTCTTCACCTCCTCTTCCTGCAATTACAATCTCTTGATTTTCCTCAAGCCGTTTTATAATCTCAACAATTCTCATCTGCGCTGCTTCAACCTCACGCAATCGCACAGGTCCCATATACTGAATTTCCTCCTGCAACATAGCAGCTGCCCTTTCTGACATATTCTTGAAAATCTTCTCCTTGATTTTTTGATCAGCACCTTTCAAAGCAAGGGCAAGATCTTTTTTGTCAACCTCTCGCAAGATTCTTTGTATGCTTCTATCGTCAATGTAAATTATATCTTCAAACAGGAACATCAATCTCTTGATCTCGTTTGCAAGGTCCGGGTCCTGCTCCTCAATCCTTTGCAAAAGTTCTCTCGCCTCCTGTGAACCAATCTTATTAAGAATTGACGCCACTGTTCTTGCTCCACCCGTTGCGCTGACTTCTTGACTTAAAGATGCCTCAGCCATCATATCAACAACATTCTCAAGCTCCGTTAAAATCGTTGGGGAAATTTTGCCAAGCTTCGCAATCCTATATACCACCTCAACTCTTAAATCCTCAGGAAATTGATTTATAACCTTTGCGGTTTGCTCAAGCGGGAGATGTGATAAAATCAACGCTATTGTTTGAGGATGCTCCTTCTGCAAAAAATTTGCAAGTTGTGTCGCATCCGCTTTTTTCAAAACAGAAAATCCTTTTATCTGCGTCATACCATGAACCTTCTCAACTATTTCAGAAGCTTTTTGTGGACCAAGCGATTTCTCAAGCAATGTTTTAGCATATTCAAAACCACCAACGATTATATATTCTTGAGCCTTCATCATTTGAAAAAATTCTTCAATTACAGCCTGAACAACGGATGAAGAAACTCCATCAAGCGATGAAATTTCTATTGCAAGCTGTTCCATTTCCTGGGGCTCAAGATGCCGAAAAACCTTTGAAGCAGTTTCAACATCAAGCGCAAGAAGCAAAATAGCCGCCTTTTGCTTACCCGTAAGATTTTCGTATTTTAAGTTTAACGCCTTTGCCATTTCGCTTTTTCCTCCTCAAGCAACCAAACTTTGATTAATCTTGTCGCCTGCTCCGAATTTTCACGAATATATTCCATAACTTTTTCTTTAATCTGCTCCCTCTTCATCCTCTCAAATTCAATCTCCTCCTCCGCTGGCTCAACTGCTTCAATTGTAACCGTCTCAGGTTCTTTGAGCGTCGGTTGAGGCTGAACCTGTGGAAATTCCTTAACTTCAACAGTTGGAATTTCCCTTTTAACCTTCAATCTACCAAGAAGAGAGAAAATCACTACGATTGAACCAAGTATAGCAAATCCAATCACAATTTTCTCAACAAGATCACGCCAATTCTCCCTCTTGTCCTCCCTTCGCACAAATTCCACTCCCTCACCTGCTGGTTCAAAGGGAATGCTCACAACTGAAATCTGATCATTTCTATCAGGATTAAAACCAACAGCGTTTTTAACTATCTCTGTCAACTTTTGGATTTGTTCCTCATCACGTGGGATATATTCAACCTTCTTAACCCCATCAACTTCACTCACTTTATAAGTTCCATTTACGAGAACAGCAACAGAAAGTCTTTTTATATTTCCAACGCTTTCAACTATTCTTTGAAGTGTTCTATTAACCTCATAATTTGTTATCGTATTTGTCCTCTGAGAATTTGTGCTGGCAAACGACGAATCAACTGAACTACTTCTTTCTTGAGTTGTCTGCTCACTCCGAACGACAGTTTTATCTGGATCATATTCTTCAATTGTTTTCTCAACCTGCGTAAAATTCAGCTCCACATCAACCCTTACAATTGAATTTCCCTGACCAAGAACACCATCAAGCAAACTTTGAACCTTATCAGCAAGATACTGCTCAACGCTTCTCTTTAGCTCATATTGTTTACCGCTCACCTTTTCAAGCGGATCAGATTCCGAATTATCCGATAAAAGTCTCCCTCTGGAATCAAGTATAGTGACATTTTTCGGGTCAAGACCTTCAACGCTATTTGCAACAAGATAGGCGATACTTTGGACATTTTCACGCGTTATCCTCGTCCCTTGCTTTAGCTTAAGTATAACTGAAGCTGTTGGTTCTTTTTGGTCTTCTTTAAAAAGAGTTTTCTCAGGCATAACGATATGAACCCTTACTGCTTCAACACCCTCAATTTGTAAAATCGTTCTGGCAAGCTCCCCTTCAAGTGCTCGTTTATAATTTATCTTCTGAACAAAATCCGAAACGCCAATGTTGTTTTTGTCAAAAATCTCATACCCAACAATACTTGAATTAGGTAACCCTTCACCGGCAAACTGAAGTCGTAACTCATAAACGTTTTGCCTTGGGACAAGTACCGTCCGCCCGTTATCCTCCAGTTTATACTCAATTTTCCTCTCCTTTAACCTTTCAATTATTTTACTTGCATCCTGCGCCTCAAGATTTGAAAACAAAACACCATATTCAGGCTCACGAACCCACGAGATCAAAAATGCAAAAACAACAATTGAAGCAACTGCAACCCCGATGAGTAAAACTTTCCTCGCAAGTGATAATTTGTCCCAAAACTCTTTCAACTGAGAAATTGTACTCATTAAACTCTATGAATTTTTTTAAACCTGTAAACGCATCAGCTCTTTATATGCCTCAAGCATCTTATTCCTAACTTCCATTAAAAGTTCAAAACTTGTCTTCGCCTTTTCAACAGCAATCATAACATCGTGAATATCACTTATCTCTCCCGTTATTGCTTTCTCTATCGCTTCACCCGCTTCGTTTTGAAGTTGATTTACATCTTTGATAAACTCTTTTAAAACATTTTGAAAACTTTCAACGCTCTCTTTTGCTCTCCATTTTATATCAGAATTTGAAGCTTCAACCGAATCAATCAAATTAATGGGCTTCAACATAATTCACACCTTTTTGTTAATTATCTTACCTGCTTCAAAAATAGAACTGTCACGCAAATCATAACGATAATATTCCCTTATCCTTTCAACATCATCTGGGAAAAGTTTCTCAAAAAATTCAATCTCTTCCTTACTCAAAACTTCAACAGATCTGGAAATTTTCAACTTCTGAAAATTAAAATGATGAAAATAACTATTTACACCATCAACTTTCATGCTCATATCTCCATTGCGTCTTTCGCCACATTTTTTGAAGCATTGAAAGCAGTCACATTCGCTTCATAAGAACGTGTTGCCGAAATCATATCAACCATCTCAACGATGATGTTAACATTAGGCATATGAACATAACCATTCTCATCAGCATCAGGATGTTCTGGATTGTAAACGAGCCGTTCAGGGGAATTATCCTCAACTATTTCCGTCACCACTCCTCTTATGATGTTCTCATCTTGCGTAAATTCAAACAAATCAGAAGAAAAATGGTTTTCATTCGTCGTCTTAAGACCTATCGTTTCATTTTTCAAAACAGATGTAAAACTTTGCTCAGGGGAAGACCTCATCACCACAACCTTCCTCCTGTAAGGAGTTCCATTCTCAGTTCTTGTTGTTTCAACATTTGCAATATTTTCAGCGATAACGGTCATCCTTTTCCTTTGAGCACTCAACCCCATTGCACTTATGTTAAAAGATGCAAATAACCTTTCAATCTTCATACGCCCCCTCCTTTTATGCTTTTTTGAATTCCCCTGAACGACTCAGCAATTAATCTGGAAGCAAGCCTATATCTTATTTGATTCTTCGCAAGCTCAACCATCTCTTGATCAATATCAACATCATTCACACCACTTGCAAGTGGATCTGGGTTATAATCTGAACTTTGCCGTGCAATTTCTGGTTGAACATCATTAATATCTTTTGCACCAATTGCAATGTGTTTCTCATTTGTCCTCATTCCCTTTATAAATTCCCCACCCAAATTCCTTTGAAGCTCATCTTCAAATTTAACATCAACCCGCCGGTATCCAATTGTCGTTATATTTGCTATATTTGATGCAATCGCCCTTTGTCTTAACGAATACGCATCAAGAGCTTTTTCAAGAAGCGGAATTTTCGTCCTGTTGAAAAGAAAAATTTTTAACATTTTCACATCCTCAATTTATTGAGCATAAA
>NZ_CZVH01000082.1:0-8788 GCF_001458555.1 Candidatus Kryptobacter tengchongensis
TAGGCAATTGGAAATGGAGTTTGACAGAATTAGGGGAATTGTTGGGCTTTTTCTTGGTTTGTTGCTTTTCATAATCATAATTCTTATCCCAGTGCCTCAGGCATTTGTTTATTATGCAAGTCAAAGAATTAACACTTCTGACATAACTCCTGAGGTTTTAAAACTTTCATATAGTATGAAGATCGCCCTTGCGCTTTTAGTTTTGATGATAGTTTGGTGGATAAGTGAAGCAGTTCCGATCCCAATTACATCTCTTTTGCCAGGGATTATTTTACCACTTTTTCAAACATACGGATTGCAGGATGGCAAATTGGTTGAATTAAATGGTAGAAATGTTTTTTTGAACTATGCAAATCCGATAATTTTTCTTTTTCTTGCCAGTTTTCTAATTGCTGGCGCGTTGCAAAAGTGGGGTCTTGATCAGAGAATTGCTCTTTGGATTTTAACTCGTGGAAACATCAGCAAAAGCCCAGGTAGAATTTTGTTTGGACTGATAATTGCTTCCGCTTTCATCTCGCTTTGGGTTTCAAATACTGCAACCACTGCCATGATGCTTCCCATTGGGCTTGGGATATTGAGCAGGTTAAATGTTGATTTGAATTCAAAATATGGCAAGGCTGTAATGCTTGGAATAGCTTTCGCTTCATCAATCGGTGGGGTTGGAACTATAATTGGAACACCTCCAAATGGAATTGCTGTTTCAATCCTTGCAAAAGAGAAAATCGCTCAGATAAATTTATTGAATGGATGAGCTTTGGGGTTCCATTTGTGATATTCGCATTGCCGATATTGTGGCTTGTTTTAAAAGTGGTTTTTAAATTTGATGTCTCCTGTGGCGATGAAGTAAGAGAAATACTAATCAATGAAAAGAATAAACTTGGCAAATTATCAAAAGCTGAAAAATTAACACTTTTTGGCTTTGCTTTAACTGTTTTTCTTTGGATTACAAATCCATTCTGGAACTTTATCCCTTTCATTGGCGAGAAGCTCAGTTGGTTTGATGAATATTTAATTGCAGTCTTTGGAAGCATTGTTTTATTTGTTTTTCCAGTTGACCTGTCAAAAAGGAAATTCGTCCTTGATTGGGGTGATTCAAAATATGTTGATTGGGGAACTTTGCTTTTATTTGGGGGTGGGATAGCTTTATCCGACGCCTTGTTTAAAACTGGTCTTGCAAGTGTGATCTCAACGGAATTTGTAAAATTTTTCGGACATCCATCACTTTTTGTCATCATTTTCGTAATCGTAATTTTTATGGAACTTTTAACTGAGGTCACATCAAATACTGCTGTGACTTCAATGATGGTGCCGATTTTGATTTCAATTTGTTCTGATCTTGGCATCAAAGCCCAGCTTGTTGTTTTGCCAGCAACAGTTGCAGCATCAATGGCTTTTATGTTGCCCGTCGCAACCCCACCAAATGCAATAATCTATGGGACTCGCTATGTGACATTGAAGGATATGATTAAAACAGGGTTTATACTTGACTTTATGATGTGGCTTTATGTTTCTTTCTTCTTTTATATCGTGGGTAAAATTGGGCTGATCAGATGAAAACAGGAAAGGTTTTGATGAAAATTTGCAATTTTGTTTATTATTTATTATATTACCAGTTGAAAATGTGAAATATGGTTTGAAGCTGGGCATTTTTAAAGTTCTTTAGATCATATGTAAGACGGGGTAAAAAGGGGAGGGGTGAAAAATAAAGTCCCAGTTTTTAAAATGCGTTTAGAGGTTAACTTAACTTCGGTTGGGAATAACATTTTAAGTTTAAATTACAATCATTCCGTTGCGGGGTTAATTTATAGAGTTATCTCCTTGCAGTCTAAAAAATTTGCTCGGAGGGTTCATAGCAAGGGGTTTAAATTTAACGGCAAAGTTTTCAAGATGTTTACATTTTCAAAAATCTTTTATTTTGATGGCTCTCATGTTGAAGGTGCATATATTTTAATCCCCGCTAATTCTGAGATTTCATTTTTTATCTCATCTCCTTATGAAGAATTTTTGGAAAACTTTGCCTTCGGTTTAACCAAGGTAAATCGCATATGGCTTGAACGGAGGGATAATCTTTACACTTTAAAATCAGTTGAGGTTGTCTTTGAACCAGAATTATTTAATGGAAATCCGATGGAAGTTATTGAGCTTGACGGTGTCTTCATTTCTCCTCTTGTTGTTTCAAAGGTTGATTCGCTTGGGAAGAGAGTTTTCCTTGGATGTTTTGATGGTGAAGTTCCTTACCTTATTCGCAGTAATTTATTTAAAAAGTTTGAGGCGTTTTATAAATATCAGCCTGATGATGATTTTGAATTTGCTTTTAAAACTGATTATATCGTGAAAAATGACTGGAGGAAGTTAATAACGATAAAAGCAGGGGAAAAGGGTGAAACAAAAATTCGTTGCATGGTTGCTCCCTTCAAATTAAGGGGAACTAAAAGAATTATAAAGTTTGCGTGGGATGTTGGACTTGGGGAAAGAAATTCAATGGGTTTTGGAATGTGGGACATTGCAAAATTACACCATAGAGACAAAACTTCAATTGAAAATTAAAGTATTAGGTGCGATGGATTTAGAAAAAATTAAAAAAGCAGTAATTGTCGCCTCACTTTTTCACGATATCGGAAAATTTTGGCAAAGAGCTGTCCATGGGAACGAGGGATTATCTCCGTCAACTTTGAATCTTGAAGGTGACCTTTGCCCTGAACTCGGTAAATACAGGCATGTTCTATGGACAAGCGAGTTTTTTGAATTGTTTGGAAATGTTTTCCCAATAAATGTATCCGAACAATTGACATCTGATCCGCTTGACAATGTTAAGAATTTGTCTGCAAGACATCACAAACCATTAACTCCGCTTCATTACATAATTCAACAAGCAGATTGGTTAAGTAGCGGTATGGACAGGACAAGAGCAGAAGATATCAAGGATGAAGAAGTTGGGGCTTTCAGAAAAAAGCGACTTATTTCTATTTTTAGCTATGTCAAGGAAAAAGGTGAAAGCAAGGAGAATTGGGTTTATAAATTAACTTCTCTTGAACCTACTGAAGATGTTTTCCCTGTTGTTGAGAGAGAATCGTATGATTTAACCGATGAGTATAAAAATTTGTGGGATAGATTTATTGCTGAGTTTAAAAATTCCTCGGTTTTGAGCAATCATTTTAATATATGGATTGGGGCAGTTTTGGGACTACTTGAAAAATATACTTGGTGCATTCCAAGTTCAACCCGTGATTTGCCCGATGTTTCGCTTTACGATCATCTGAAGACGACATCTGCGATCGCACTTGCCCTTGTTTTATATCACCATGGGAAAAACACATTAAATTCAACAGAAGCGATAAAAAATCGTGAGGAGAAAAAGTTTCTTTTTGTTATTGGCGATTTGAGCGGTATCCAAGATTTTATATATTCTTTGTCGGCTACAAATGTAAAGGGTGCAAGTAAGATTTTAAGAGCGAGGTCGTTTTATTTACAAGCAATTGGTGAAGCGGCGGTTCATTATGTTCTTGATAAACTTGGATTGGCGCCTGTTTCGGTAATTATGAATGCAGGTGGTCGTTTTATAGTTCTTGCCCCAAATCTTGAAGATGTAAAATATAAGCTGAGGGAAATAGAAATTGAAATTGCCAATTGGCTATTTGATGAATTCAACGCCAAAATTTCGCTTAACATTACCTATGATGTTGAGGTTTCGGGCAGTGAGTTGATGATGGGTAATTTTGAGAATGTGCTTGGGTCAATTCAAATTTCAGCGGAGAGAAAAAAGAGGAAGAAATTTCTTGAAGTTCTCAAAAACGGGCAGAGTTTTATTCTTGATAGATTGTACGATGAATTGAGAAAAAATGGACATTGTAAATTTTGCGGTGAAAATCCAGCAGTTGAAACTATACCAGACGAAACGGGTAAAGCTGTGGAAATATGTAAGCAATGTAAAACATTTCAAGCGCTTGGAAAATGGTTAACAGAGGTAGATGCAATTTCATATACTGCGAATAATCCTTCAAACACAGGGAGAAATATAAAACTTTTTGGGAATGTTTACCTTAATCTGCATAAAATAAAAGAGATAAACATCACAAGCGATTATTATTATCTTGAGCTTTTTAAAAGGGAAGAAGGGTTTGTTTATCCTGTAAAGTTTTTGGCTAATTATGTCCCTGTATGGAGAAAGGAAGATGAGATTATCTTTGACTATGTCCACGAGATTGAGCAGACATTTAAAGACGCTCTGGGCAGGGTGAAAACATTCGGGGAGCTTGCAGAGCTTGGGGTTATTTATAGTGAGAATGGAAAGATTGAAAAAGAAGGCAAAGCGATGATCGGGATTTTGAAAGCAGATGTTGATAATCTCGGACAAATTTTTTCGGGGAAATTTGCGAAAAATTTAAGTATTTCAAAGTATGTGACACTAAGCCGAAGTTTTGATTTTTATTTTGCTGGTTATCTAAATCACCTGCTTGAAACAAAATATAGAAATATATATGTGATTTACTCAGGCGGAGACGATCTCGTCCTTGTTGGAGAATGGAAAGAAATAATTCAAGTTGCAGAGGAGGTTTATAGAAAGTTTAGAGAATTTACAACATGGAATAAAAATATAACTTTAAGTGCTGGAATTGCTCTTATCGGACCGAAATATCCAATCAACAGAGGTATTTTAATGGCGGATGAGTTTCTTGAGAAATCAAAGCAAAATAAAGATGGGGCAAAGAGTAAAGATAGTTTAACGATCTTTAATACAACTATAAGGTGGGAATTTTTGCCGAAGCTTTGGGAATGGAGAAACTATTTTGAGAAGTGGCTTACCTCAAAGGAATCAAAGGTTAAGACGACATTTATGCATAGATTACTAAAATATCAGATGATGGCAAGGGAATATTACGAAAATAGGGACCCCAATGGTTTGAGGTTTACATACCTTTTAAAATATGATGTGGCAAGAAATCTTATTGAGAGGAAAAATGGGAAAATTGTTAAAGGGCGAGAAGAGATGGAAAAATTATTTGAGCTTGTGGAGAATAATTTAAAGGAAGGGTATAAAAAACTTTGGCTTACACTTAACATTCCAATTTTCTATGTTCTCTACAAATATAGGGGTAAAAAACTAAAAGGAGGAGATTAAAAATGGAAGAAAGATATTTTCTGAGAAAAACAAGCGATGGAAAGTGGGTGATCAAGGAAGAGATGTTGACAAATGAGGCTCAAAAATGGGCAGAGAAGTTCATCGGGAATAACCCGAAGAATCCTGAGTTGAAAAGTTCGCAGTTAAGGAAGTTTTACAACGAGGTCAGGGGACTTGCTGACAGAGTTGAAGGGGAGGGTTTTGAAAGGGTTAAACCTTTGATTAGAATGCTTAAGGCAAAAGTGCATTACCAGAAAGGACGCAAGCTTGTTCCACAGGAGTTTGTTAATTTTATCTCTAAATGTGTAGACGAGGTGAAGGATGAAACGGATTTCCTTGAGGGTTTTGTCAAGCATTTTGAAGCTGTTGTTGGTTATTATTATGGAAAAGTTGAAAGATTTGATTAAGTAAAACAAAAAAATGGAGGTTTAAAACCATGAAACTTGTAAAATATATAGTTATAACGGGGAAAATTAATGTTTTAACAGGGCTTCATATTGGAGGGAGCAGTGATATTATTGAAATTGGTGGAATGGATAATCCCGTATTAAAACATCCATTGACAAATGAACCATATATTCCTGGTTCATCGCTAAAGGGGAAGATTAGAAGTTTACTTGAGTTATCCTTTAATAAAGTTAATAATAATGGTGAAGTTCATAAGTGCGATGATGAAAAATGTCCAATTTGTAGAGTATTTGGCGCTTCGCCAGATAAAAAAGAGCAGGAAGAAGTTGCTAAAAGACGTGGTCCAACAAGGGTTATATTTAGAGATGCTTTTATTGATGATGAATACAGAAGGGAAATGCAGGAAAAGGGGCTTACGGTTTATGATATAGTTGAGGAGAAAACCGAAAATGCTTTAAATCGGATCACGGCAAAGGCAGTTCCAAGAAAACTTGAAAGAGTTGTACCAGGGGTTAAATTTGCATTTGAAGTGGTATATCGTGTCTTTGATACTGGGGATGGTGGCGAAACGGATGAAAAACTTTTTGAGGAGACGATCATGCGGGGAATGAAACTTCTTGAGCTTGATTGTCTCGGTGGATATGGGAGCAGGGGAAGCGGAAAAATTAAATTTGAAGATGTTGAAATAAAAAGTTATTCCCCGGAAGAGTTAAAAATAGAAGTTGAAGTGTCATGAAAACATATAAAATAAACTTTCAAATTAGAAGTCCAATTATCACCCCACTTCAGTCGGATACAATTTGGGGCTATTTTGCTTGGGCGTGTTTTCGTATATGGGGTGAGGAATTTGGCAAAGAATTTATTGAGGCAAATAAAAATGGTGAACCAACACTTGTTTCAAATGCTTTCCCCGAAGGTTATCTGCCAACACCTATAATTGAAATTGAAAGGACTGAAAAAGTTGAAGAGAGAGAGATTTTCAAGAGGGCAAAGAAAAAAGAATTGATAAAATTTGAAAACTTTGAAAGGGTAAAAGATAAGTTAAGTTGGAGCGAATTATTTCAAGTTTTAAGTGATGAAGTTAAATCTGAAGAAAAGGAAAGAGATAAATTTGGGAGGATTCACTCAACCAATATAATGAGGAACAAAATCAGTCGGTTAACTTTTACAACTGGAGAAACAGGAGAATTGTTTGCAACCGAAGAAACATTCTACGAGTCGCGTTTTAAGATGTGGTTTGCTGTTAGAACTAATTTTTTAAACAGGGAACAGTTAGAGAAAATTTTAGCATACATTGAACTTACAGGATTCGGAGCGGATGCTTCAACGGGGCGTGGAAGTTTGAAATTTATATCAATTGAAGAGGATTATAAATTTCCAGAAAGTGAAAATTCAAATGCTTTTATGTCAATTTCAAACTTTATCCCGACGGATTATGACTTAAGTCAGGCTGAAAATCTATGGTATTCAATTTTCACCAAGTATCCAAAAGTTGGTGACTATTTTGCTTTAGTTGATCCCTTTAAAAAACCACTTGTCTTTATGAAAGCTGGTTCCGTTTTTAAAGTAAGAAGTGTAAAGGAGTTTTACGGTTGCATTGTGAGCAATGTTCATTCAAATCCAGAAATAGTTCAATTTGCTTACGCCTTTCCTTTAAAAGTTAGAGTGGAGGTGTGATATGGACAATGTGAAAACTTATAAGGTTAAGTATCAAATTTTGACACCGGTTCACATTGGAGCGGGGCAAGATTTAAGTCCCTTTGATTATGTGATCGTTAATGAAATGTTTCATAGGATAATTGTAGATGAGTTGATCTCAAGTTTAAATCAGGAACAACTCAGGAAATTTTATACTTTTGTTGAAGATGGCAACATAACTGGGTTAAGAAATTTGATTGTTGAAAATTTTAACGAAGAGAAGTTTTCAAAGTATAAAATCAAGGTTTTCCCGAATATAGCGGATAAATATAAAAGAAACCTGAATAACATAAACAATCAACTTTTGATTTCGCCTTTTGTTAGGACAACAGATGATTTTAAACCGTATATTCCTGGAAGTTCAATCAAGGGAGCAATAAGAACTGCGATAATTGATAGCATAGTACAAAGCAAGGGATATAAACCACCGGAAAGTCCAGGGAATAATTCTTGGGAACTTGAGGCTATGGGGGCTCTCTCGCAAAGGAAGGGAAAGGATGAACCTAAACCTGATATATCTAAAGATCCGTTTAGGACTTTAAAGGTTTCGGATGTATTTATAAGCAACGATGTCATGGCAATAGGTGAGGTTTTCAATGCAAGGGTTGATAAGAGGAGAGATAGAATTACAACGGTTGGGATTCAAATGATAAAAGAAGTGCTTTTGGGGCAAATTAATACTGGTAAAATAGTTGAGTTTGAAGGTGAAATAAGAATTGATGAATTTCTACCATCTGTAAGAGGTGTAGCGAGGGAATTAAATAAAGACTTCATAATTCAGTGTTGCAATGAGTTTTACAATGATGAATTTAAGCGAGAGCAAGAGTTTTATAAACTCGCCCTTGATATGCATGATATTATTGATAGGATGAGAAGTTTATTTAGAGTAAATCAAAATGAAAATGAATGCGTGATTAGAGTTGGTCGTTTTTCGGGTGTTTATGCGGTTACAATAAATAATTTTAGAAATCCACACAATAGAAAGTGGGGAAATACAAGGAATCTATTTGAGGGGAAATATCCGATGGGTTGGGTTAAAGTAAAATTTCTTGAATGAAAAATAAATAAAGGTGAAAAAATATGAAGCAATTTCACATAATCAATGTCGGCAATTCACTTCTCACGAATTTTCAAAGAAGCAAATCTGAATTTGGCAAAATCTCGCAGATGGATAGCGATTTCTGGAGAGAAAAAATTGACGATGTCAATTTTATGAATGAAATTTTTGATTTTTTGAGAGCAAATCCAAAGGAAAATTCAGCTGAGATGAATACTTTCTTGAGAATTGTTGAAGGTAAAAACCCACGGGAAATTGAAGTTTATTTATCTGGGACGAACACTTATTCAAATGAAATTTGCGTAAGAACACTTCAAAGGTTTTTAAAATCACAGGGATATTTGGTTTACGATAATCCCACATTTTCTGGATATTTTCTTGAGGCAAGCAGATATGATGAAAAATATGCGGGTGATGAATTCGTTAAAGGTGTTTCTGATATGGTTGATAGGTTTATTTATCTTGCGATTGAGAAGAAGAAACAAGGATATGAAGTCTTTATAAAT
>NZ_CZVH01000083.1:0-8574 GCF_001458555.1 Candidatus Kryptobacter tengchongensis
ATGAGTATTTAATCCAACAACTTTTTCCCTTTCCATCAAACTATCATTGTAAAATTTCTTAAACTCTGAAACCATTTTCTCAATCACTTTTTCTTCATCATCTCCCCACACGAAAATATATGTATCTGGCATAAGATAACCCTCAAGCCCATTTGCCTGTATCCCAAGCTTTTGTGCAAAATCAGCGCTGTTGACAAGTTGCATAAATTTTGTTGAGTCAATCCCAATTTTTGATTTCAATATACCTGCGATTCTTCGTGCGGTTATCCCTTCTGGAATTGTGACGCTTATGGATATAATATAGGCTGGATTTGTTATCTCTTTTACCACAACAGCCATTGGCAGATTATCTATAAAAATGTATCTTCCAGCCTTAACCTTTCTATCAAAGCCAAGCACCTTGCCGGTATAATAAAAAATTATTTTACTTTTCAAAATCCCCTCGGAGTTTAAAATTTCAACTGTTTGTTTAAATGTTGAATTTTTAGGTACCTCAATAAAAACAAACTTGGTCGCAGGAGAGTTGGAAAGGAAAAATTCACTGTTGATTATATGAAGAAAAATTAAAATCAGCAAAATTACAAGTTTCCTTAAAAGGTCAAACATCGCTTTTCCTGAAAACGAATTCACATTTATTGCTTGAATTTTATTTTTTCCTCTGAGTTCCGCTGATTCCCTTTCAAGTCGTCTTGACTCATCAATAATTCTTTCATATAACCTTTTAATTGCCATATCCGATAAAGGACCGTAATTATGTTTCATGACATTCTGGATGACCTGACTTTCTCGTTCTGGTGAATAGATGGGTAAATTCAATTTTTGTTTTATTTTTCCGATTTCGTTTGCATACCTCGCTCTTCTATTTAGAAGTCGGACAATTTTGATATCAATTTTATCAATTTTTTTGCGCCACTTTTCAATTTCATCATAGTATTTATTTTTTCTCCTCAACCAGTCCATTTTTGAGCTCACTTATAAATTCAAAGGCAACTTTCACACACTTTGAAATTTCGTCAATGTTGAAGAGCTTTTTTATCAGCGCTGATCCAACCACAGCGCCATCAGCCCATCTCCACGCCTCTAAAACATGATCTCGTTTTGATATACCAAATCCAACGACAAATGGTTTGTTTGAGTTTGCTCTAACCCTCAGCATAAAGTTTTCAAAATCTTCTCCGCCGAATTCTTCCCTCTCACCTGTTACACCCGTAACCGACACACAATAAACAAAATGAGTTGATTTTTCCGAGACCAACTTTATACGCTCATCGCTTGAAGTCGGAGCGACAAGAAATATATTGCTCAATCCATATCTTTGAGAGATCTCAATTAATTTATCTGCCTCATCTATTGGAAGATCGGGGACTATAACTCCATCAACGCCGTTTGAGATAGCTTCAACGACGAAATTTTCAATTCCACGACTTAGAATTGAATTATAATAACCCATCAAAATAATTGGCGTTGAATATTTTTTCCTAAATTTTGAAACATCGTCCAAAATTTTTTTAAAACTTGCCCCGTTTTTAAGAGCAACATAAGAAGAATGCTGAATCGTGGGTCCATCTGCTATCGGATCACTGAACGGAATTCCAATTTCAATCATATCACTCCCAGCATCAAAAAGCCCTTCAAGTAAAGGTAAAGTCACTCCTTTGATTGGGAATTCAGGCGTAATGTAAGGAATTAACATTTTATTTTTGGTATTTAAGACATTTTGAATTCTGTTCATCGGTTTTGAACTTAAATTTTTAAATTCGGGACAGGGGCTAAATCAAAATCATGTTTTATTCCACTTTTAAGTTTAATATATCCAACGAAAGCAATCATTGCAGCGTTATCCGTGCAATATGCAAGATCTGGGATGTAAAGCTTTAAGCCTTCATTTTCAGCTTTTTCCTTCATTGTTTTTCTGAGTTCGGAATTAGCGGCAACCCCACCTGCAATGGTTATGTTTTTTACATTAAAATCTTTCGCTGCTTTTATAGTTTGCTCAACGAGTGCTTCAACCACAGCCCTTTGAAAACTTGCGCTTATATCTCTTATCAATTTGTTTTTTTCCTCTTCCCCAAGACTTTGAAAGTTTATTTTTTTCAAATAATAAAGAACCGCGGTCTTTAAACCGCTGAAGCTGAACTCATATTTGTTCAACTCATCGGTTTCCCTTGAAGATTTGCTTTTTGAGGATGGTATTGGCTTTGGAAATTTCACAAAATTTGGATCACCTTCACGGGCAAGTTTATCTATAAATGGTCCCCCGGGGTAACCAAGCCCCAAAAGTTTTGCTACTTTATCAAAAGCTTCCCCAGCTGCGTCATCTCGGGTTTGCCCGAGAAGTGTCAACTTCAAAAAGTCCTCAACGAGAATAAGCATAGTATGACCACCCGAGACAACAAGCGCTATAAATGGAAAATCCGGATGCTCATCCATAAGGAAAGTTGAAAACACATGACCTTCAATATGATTGACACCAACAATTGGAATTTTTAACCCATAAGCCATCGCTTTTGCGAAGCTAACGCCAACAAGTAATGAACCAATCAATCCAGGTCCATAGGTTACAGCAATTCCATCAATTTCTTCTTTCTTAATCCCCGCTGAGGTTAAAGCTTCATCTACAACTTTTACAATTACCCTCTGATGTGCCCTTGATGCAAGCTCTGGGACAACGCCACCATATTTTGAATGAAAATACTGAGATGAAACTATACTTGAGAGCAATTTCCCATCCTTTAAAACAGCAGCGGATGTTTCATCGCACGATGTCTCTATCCCAAGAACTATCACTTCCGTTTGAGGTTTTTAAAAAAATTAATCAAAATAACTTATATATTCAAAATTTAAATTTCATTTCCCATTCCAAGCTTATTTTTTGAGTGAATCGCTCTTCAAAATCATAATCTCTTGACGCGAGGAAATTTCTTTGCTATATTTATCTCGTGCTGTTAATTCTATATGACGCAGTGCAAATTGCACAACTCCTAATTAATAGCGGATAAAATGCTTCTGTCAACGATCAAATTCTTTCTTGATTCAATTCTTGACTTCATTTTTATCTATGAATGTGAAATCTGCCATCGGCATCTTGAAGATAAACGAATGATAATTTGCTCTGAGTGCATACATAAAATTGAAAGAGTTGAACCTGTTGATATAGAACGAACCTTTACGACAAAATTTAGGAGCGATGGGTATATATCCAAAGCATTTGCTTGTTTCTATTTTAAAGATGAGAGCATAATTCAAACTTTAATTCACGAACTTAAATACCAAAATAAACCATCAATTGGAATACTTCTTGGAGAAATTGTGGGAAATTCCGTTAAAAATGATCCTGATTTCATCTCTTCCGACGCTTTAATTCCCGTCCCACTTCACAAAATTAGATTAAGGGAAAGGGGATATAACCAAAGCGAATTAATTTCAAAAGGCATAAACAGAGTAACCGGAATAAACCTTATAAATGACCTTCTCATCAGAGTAAGAAACACACAAACACAGACAAAGTTAAATCTTGAACAGCGAAAAGAAAATGTAAAAGATGCCTTTAAGGTCAAAGATAAATATAAAAATTTCGTCCCCTGGAGAAAATTTATTGTTGTTGATGATGTCATCACAACTGGTTCAACTGTGAATCAGTGTGCGAAGGCACTTGTTGATGCTGGAGCTTCACGAGTTTTGGCTTTATCTATCGCCATTGCAAGTTAGTCCAGATGTGAAAGCTCCTTAAGTATTTTATTTGCTATGATGAGCTTTTGAATCTCGCTTGTCCCCTCACCTATCGTTAAAAGTTTCGCATCTCTGTAAAGTTTTTCAACGGGATATTCTTTTATATAGCCATATCCGCCGTAAATTTGAACAGCTTCATTTGCACATTTGACGGCAACTTCACTTGCAAAGTATTTCGCCATTGATGCATAAAGTGAGTAATCTTTACCTTGGTCTTTAAGATAAGCTGCTTTATATGTAAGCAACCTTGCTGCCTCTATTTGAGTGGCCATATCCGCAAGTTTCCATTGAATGGCTTGAAACTCACCTATATATTTCCCGAAAGCCTTCCTTTCTTTTGCATATTTCAAACTCAATTCCAAAGCTCCCTGAGCAAGCCCAACAGATAACGCAGCTATCCCAATTCTACCACCAGCGAGAATTTCCATTGCCTGTCTGTATCCTTGTCCCTCCTCACCGATTAAATTTTCAGCTGGAACCTTACAATTATCAAATGTTAACGAACATGTTTCGCTCGCTCTCATCCCAAGTTTATCTTCCCTCTTACCAACGATTATACCACTATAACCTTTTTCAACTATGAAAGCAGAGATTCCATTTTTACCCTTGCTTTTATCGGTCACAGCCATAACCACAACTACCTCAGCAACACCACCATGCGTTGTAAAGGTTTTATTTCCATTAATCACATAATAATCATTATAACGAACGGCGTTTGTTAGTAAATTTGCTGCATCGCTTCCTGCTTGTGGCTCTGTTAAAGCCCAAGCACCTATCTTTCTACCACTGCAAAGTTCAGGAAGATATTTTTGCTTTTGCTTCTCATTTCCGAACATGAAAATATGATTTGAACAAAGCCCATTGTGTGCTGCAACGCTCAAACCTATTGATGGATCAACTCTGCTTATTTCTTCAATTATCACAACATAATCCAAGTAGCTTAATCCCGCACCGCCGTATTTTTCGGGAAATGTTATCCCGAGGAAACCAATTTCACCCAGCTTTTTTATTATCTCAACTGGGAACTCACCTGTTATGTCAAATTTTTTGACATAAGGTGAAATTTCATTTTCTGCAAAATCACGAGCAAGCTGTTTAACTTGCTTTTGAGTTTCGGTTAAATAAAAGTCCATAACTTTTGCCCTAAATTATTTTTCAATGGAGCTTTTGACTCCGATTTTTCTATAGTGAATTTTGCTGGTAAAAATGTTCAATTAGTTCTTCCGCCACTTCAAATGGGTTTATATGTAAGTTTGTAAGGAGATTGACTTTTTCCTCAAGCAACTTTTGACGATCATCTGTCCAGAAATCCTCACGGAGCTTCTCTTCAACTATTTCCTTTATCTTCAGTTTTAACTTTTCTTTTCTTCTTTTTTCAAATTCACCCGTGTTATATAAAAATTCCCGATGTTTTTTGATCAAATTCAGAAGCTCGTTAACTCCAGCGCCTGTGCTTCCAATTGTCTTTACAACCTCAACCTCCCATTCGTCTTTCTTAACCTTGAAACTTAACACGCTTTTAATTGCATTTACAGCTATATCTGCACCTTCTCTGTCACTTTTATTTAAAACGAATATATCGGCTATTTCCATTAATCCAGCTTTCATTGCTTGAATTGAGTCACCTGATTCGGGGACGAGAACAACTATGACCGTATCGGCAACTTTTACAACATCAAGTTCGGATTGACCCACCCCGACCGTTTCAAAAATTACATAATCAAATCCACCTGCATCAAGTATATCTCCTGCTTCAACTGCTTTTTTGCTTAATCCACCCAAACTTCCTCTGGTCGCCATACTTCTTATAAAGACGCCTTCATCAAGGGACAGCTCATTCATCCTTACTCTATCGCCAAGCAATGAACCCCCAGTGAATGGACTTGTTGGATCAACAGCGATTATTCCAATTTTTGCTTTTTCATTTCTCAAAAGTTTTGTGAGTTGAAAAACGAGCGTGCTTTTACCAGCGCCTGGCGGACCTGTTATACCAATTTTATAAGCCTTTCCTGTGTATTTATAAATTTTCTTCAAAAGTTCTTCAGCCCCTTCATATTCATTTTCAATTATTGATATCGCCTTTGAAATCGCCCTGAAGTCACCATCTATCACCTTTTTAACAAGCTCAATCACCTTGATCTTTCTGCAAATTTATTTTTAAAAAATTCAACCGTCAACTTTAAACCTTCATCCAAAGAGATTTCTGGCTTCCACCCAAGTGTTCTATAAACCTTTTCATAGCTTATAACACTTCTTCTTTGTTCCCCTGGTTTAGGTGGTCCATGGACTTCATCACAATTTGCACCTGTCAATTCTTTTAGTTTGCGGAAAAGTGTATTTACATCGGTTTCAATCCCTGTCCCTATGTTGAAAACATCAGATTTATCATAATTGAGAGCAAGCAAATTTGCCTTTACGACATCCCCAACATATGTATAATCCCGTGTTTGGAAACCATCACCATTTATTATCGGTTTTTCTCCCTTTAACATTTTACTTGTGAAGATCGCAACGACGCCAGCCTCACCGTGCGGATTTTGCCTTGGTCCATAGATATTTGCATATCTTAGGATAACATAATTTAGTCCATGCACCTCTTTATAAAAATAAAGATATTTTTCAACTGTTAACTTCGCAACACCATAAGGGGAAAGCGGTCTTGTCGGATGCTCTTCATCAGCAGGAAAATAATCTTGTTCTCCATAAATCGCACCCCCCGTTGATGCAAAAATGAACTTCTTTACTCCATATTTGATGCTGAATTGCAAAAGTTTCAGGCTTCCGATTATGTTTACATCCGCATCATAAATTGGGTCCTCAACCGATTTGCGAACATCCATCTGTGCTGCATGGTGATTCACAATATCAATTTTCTCGCTTTTGAAAATCTCCTCCACCTTATCGTCCCTTATATCAAGATGATAAAATTTCGCTTTTGGGTTTAGATTTTCAAGTGAGCCGGAAGATAAATTATCAACGACAATAACATTATGACCAAGTTCAATATAGGAATCAACAACATGTGAGCCGATGAAGCCAGCTCCTCCTGTTACAAGTATGTTCATTTGCCCTCCATAAATGTTTTAGTGAAATTTTGAATTTCTTTTACGATGTTGTCAATCGCTTCCTCAAGTAATTTAGTTTCTTTCTTTGCAACTTCAAAATTGCCAGATTGCAACGCCTCACTTATACCAGGCAATGGCTGTGTCCCATAACCAAGATAATAACCCGGGGCATAGATCCTGTGCTTATACCAATCCCTGTTTGGAAGCCCAATTTTTTGCGTAAATTTCTGTTCAAGTTTTTGAACTTCAACCCTTGGAAATTTTTTTTGAATCAAGTTAAGTGTATCAGAATAAAATCTCATAATTTTGATTTTCTCTTTTACACCTCCAAAATCAATGCCATTCGTTTTGAGCATAACCTCGTAATTCCTTTCAATATCAATGATGTATTTTTCAATTTCATCAGCATAATCACCATAGTTAAAAGGCAAGTAATCGCACGAACTCAACCTCATCAAAACAAGCCCAACTATTTTTGCCATTGTTTCATGGTATTTGAAACTTGGATCACAAAAATTTTTCATCCAATAAAAATTGTCAAGTTGAGAATGATACACTCCATATGGACCTGTAAATCTCATATCAATTGATGGAATACCGCAGAAATCAAGAAATGCGGTGTAATCAGAGCCACTCCCCAACCTTCCGAATTTAATTTTGGCAGTATCAGGTGGATTTGAAACCTGTTTTAATGATTTATTTTGCCTTTTCCAGGTTTCAGCGAAGATGCTATTTCCCGTTTCTGGGTCATTTACAGACTTTATAACTTCCTCAATAAAGCGGTCAAGCGATGGGACAGAGCTTGCCTCAAAATTTTTCCCAGAGACAGCCGCATCAACATTGATATAAGCGATCGCATTTTTAACAAGATCGTTATAATTTTCCTCAACCCATTCTGTTGAACCAATCAACCCATATTCTTCAGCATCCCATGCACAGAATAAAATACTTCTTTTGGGTTTCCATCCCTGCTTTATGAGTTCTGATAAAGCTCTTGCTGTTTCAAGCATCACCGCTGTTCCACTGCTTGGGTCAACCGCACCATAAATCCACGCGTCGTGATGATTTCCCATTATTATTTTCTTTTCCGGCTCTTCAAAACCGCGGATTTCTGCGATGACATTTTTGATTTGCCTTATTTTCCAATCTGATTTGACTTTCATTTTAACTTTGGCAGGTCCCGGTCCAGTGTGATATGCAAAGGGCAAACCACCTTGCCACCCTTCGGGGACATTCGGACCGGATAAATTTTTAAGAATTTCACTTGCAATTTTATATGAAACTGGCATAGTTGGTATTCGTGGCAAACTTTTCGCCTGCTCAGGGTTAATTCTTTTTACATCTTTCTTTGCTGGATATCCAGGTGTAAGCGGATCGCCAGGATATTCAAACATATAATAAATGCTTCCCCTTTGCACAGCATCTTCAGGTCTCCAGGGTCCTCGGGGATAAACATCACCCTTCATGTATCCATCATCCATCGGATCAGAATAAATAATCAACCCAATTGCGCCGTTTTCTTCCGCGACTTTTGCCTTTACACCTCTAAATGATTTACCATACCTTGCTATAGCTATCTTCCCTTTCACACTTATTCCAAGCTCTTTGAGTTTCTCATAATCCTCAGGAAGACCATAATTGACATACACAACCTGTGCTTCTATTTCACCATCTGGGGAATAGGCATTGAAAAATGTGAAGATATCATCATATGTGTCTTTATCCCAATTCCAAGCCGTTTCCTTCAATTCAAATTTAATTTCATAGGGTTGTATCAACT
>NZ_CZVH01000084.1:0-8503 GCF_001458555.1 Candidatus Kryptobacter tengchongensis
GAGAAACATCTGGTGCAAGTAATTCAAAAATTATTCTATACTATGCGAACAGATTTGGTTCAAGATTTCAATACGAAGTCAAACTTCCACTGCAAAATCTGAAATCAACGGTTAATAACACGACAGGTATTGGAGATCTTGAACTTGGCTTAAAATATGCGTTTTATGACAATTATAAGAGCATGCTTATTTTAACAACTGGTTTTGAACTTTCTCTTCCAACCGGGAGCGAAACGAAAGGATTGGTAAAGGTTGGGATTAATAGAAATTCTTGTTCGGGGTAAGCTTTTGTCGCATAGTGTGCACGAATAAAGTTAAGTTCGCCTTGGGGATATTTTCTCTGGTTAACAAAGGATTTTATGTGTTCAATTATCTCGTAAATTTGTTGTTCACTGAATATTTCTCCAAAAGCTGGCATCGTTTGAGATAGACCACGGGCATTCCCTCCATATTTTATCACCGCATACCAGTCTTTTCTTGCTTCTCTTGAGTTGAAATATCCGTCTGTGAAATCTGGCGGTGGGACATCCCAACTTTCTTTTACTTCTTCAGGTATGTTCCCCTTCCCATCTATACCATGGCATTTTGCACAAAATACTTCGTAAATTTGTTTCCCATTCATTGTTTTTATCGCTTCAAAATCAATTGCCTGTTCTGTGGTGTCCTGTTGTGCAAAGATCAATCCAGTTGTGAGAAGGACGACAAAAATAATTTTGTTCATAGTTTTAAATTTTTGTTTGTTTTTAGAGTTTAATAAAGAATGCCAACGCCGTGTTTATAAACAAGTTCTCCACCTCTTAATCCTGTTTGAACTAAAAAGAACATGCCAACAAGCGAGATTACAAAGACTATGAGATTCGTTTTGAAGTTAAACTTTCCGGTTCGCATCAGAATCACTTTCAAAATAAATGCGATAAAGAAAGTAATCCCGGTAAGTTTTGCGAATGTTTCATGGGATTCAATTAATTCTTCAAGATGTGAGACTTTTTCAAAGTTTTCGGCAGATGCCTCACCAGATAAAATTGATGGAACAACAAAAATCAAACCTAACAAAAGGAGAAGAACCGACGAATTTTTAATCCAATCCTTTTGGAAAATCATCCAAAGTATTTCAAAAAGGACATAGCTTGTTAGGAGGGCGATCGGGAAATGAACAAGCATTGGATGAAGTGGCATAGTTTTAACCTTTTTTAGTTTGTAATTTAAGATATAAAGCATTAGAAAAACATTAAAACGAGATTAGAGTTTATTAATTAAGCGCAGAAAACTTGCTTGTAAATTTTGACGGAATTAACTTTGTTATGGTTACACGATAAACAAATAAAATTTAAAGTTGCTATGAAATTGCTTTTGATTGAAGACGAGAAAGATTTGACCAGAACGCTAAAAAAGGGGCTTAAAGAGGCAGGTTATAATGTTGATGTGGCATATGATGGCGAATCTGGCGTTTTTATGGCAGTTTCTGGCGAATATGATTGTATAATTCTTGATTTCAAATTGCCAAAAAAAGGATGGACTTGAAGTTTGCAGGGAAATAAGAAGAAATAAAATTTCAACTCCGATTTTGATGCTCACCGTTGTTGATGCGGTTGATATGAAAGTTAAATGTTTGGATGCCGGGGCTGATGATTATCTCACAAAACCATTTTCATTTTCGGAGCTCCTTGCGAGGATAAGGGCTTTGACGAGGCGTGCGAAAACAGCGTCATCATCAATTCAAATTGCCGACCTTGTCATCAATCCCATAAGCAGAACCGTAATGAGAGGAGGCAAGAAAATTTATCTTTCTCCAAAGGAATATGATCTACTTTATTATCTTGCGATAAATCAAAACAAGGTGCTGACACGTATGGAGATAGCTGAAAATGTCTGGGGGATAAATTTTGACACCGGGACGAACTATATTGATGTTTATATCAATTACTTGCGAAATAAAATTGACAAGGAATTTGATAAAAAACTGATTCATACTGTTCGTGGCGTTGGCTATGTTTTAAAGGTGGAATAAAATTTTAAATTGAAATGAACTACAAATCGTTAAAATTTAGGCTTAACTTGTGGTATCTTCTTGTTTTTGTCCTTGCGGTTTTGATATCTGAGATTGGAATTTATATATATCTTGACAGGTCACTTCATAAAGAACTTGACATCTTGCTGATGAAGGAAGCGGAGGAACTTACAGGTAAGATAAAGTTTGATGGTGGAAGTTTTATATTTGTTGATTCAACTGAGTTTTATGAGGCGGAACATTTTCACCTGAATGAGGCATCGGTCTTTTTCAGAGTGTTGGATGAAAATTTAAATGTTGTTGCTGTATCTGAAAATTTGAAGAAATGGAATTTTCAAATACCCAAGCCGAGCAAAGAAAAGCTTGGTCGTGCGGATGAAATTACAATAAATGGGGAAAGATTACGAATTTTTTATCATCCTATTTATTTGGAGGGCAAATTTCAAGGAGTTGTGGAGACATCAAAGTTTGAGGGAACTGTGCAGACGGCGATGGGACTTTTAAGAACTTCGCTTATCCTTGCTGTTGTGCTTGCATTTATCATTGCATCGTATGGTGGGAATTTGATTGTTTCAAAGTTAATAAGTCCGCTTGAACAGGTGATAGAAAAAGCTGATAAGATAACGGCTGAAAATTTAACTGAAAGAATTGAGTTGAAAGATGGAAAATATCCAGATGAAATTATAAAGCTTGTGAATGCGATCAACAGATTACTTGAGAGATTGGAAAAATCATTCAGGCAAATATCTCAATTCACATCCGATGTCGCCCACGAGCTTTTAACACCGCTCTCTGTTATAAAAGACGAGGTTGAAATAACATTGATGAAGAAAAGACGCTTAGGCGAGTATATTAACACTTTAAATTTAATTCAGAAACAAACGGACAGAACGATTTCAATAATAAAATCAATGCTTTATCTTGCTAAAGCTGATGCTGGAATTGTAAGAGCGAATATGCAAAAGGTTTATTTAAACGATTTAATTCGTGAATTGATTTTAACATTCAATTTGAAAGCAAAGCAGAAAAATGTGAAATTGAAATTTTATTGTAATTCCGATGTCGTTATAAATACGGATGAGAAACTTCTTTTTGAAGCTTTGCGAAACATAATTGACAATGCAATTGAATATACTGGCTCTGGTGGTAAAGTTGAAGTAACCTGCGAAAGGATAGATGACAAGGTGAAAATTACCGTATCAGATACGGGGATTGGAATTAGCGAGGATGAGTTACCTTATATTTTTGACAGGTTTTATCGGGGTAAAAACGCTTTTGAAATAAATCCATCTGGAACAGGTCTTGGTCTTTCTCTCACAAAAGCCATAATTGAAATCCTCTCGGGTCAAATTAAAGTTTCAAGCCAACTTGGAAAAGGGACGGAATTTGTGATTTACCTTCCCGAGAAATTATAGTCATAATTTTTTGCGTTAACGACTTAACTAAATCTCCTGCCTTGCTTATATCATTTTGAGCAATTAAATTTTATCAAAAATTAATTGATCTCACGAAGATGAAAATTGCTTACTTTGATGCGTTTTCAGGGATAAGTGGTGATATGACCATAGGTGCTTTCATTGATGCGGGGATTGATTTTGAGGAATTTAAAAACGAAATTCAAAAGTTGAACTTAAAAAATTTTGATGTCAAGATAAAAAAAATCACAAGGCATGGGATAAATGCGACGAAATTTGATGTAGTCATAAAAGAAGATAGAGAGGCTCATCGGAATCTTTCGGAAATCTTTGAGATAATTGACAAGAGCAATTTATCTGATTTCGTCAAGAAAACGTCTCAAAAAATTTTCACAACTCTTGCTCAAGCTGAGGCGAAAATTCATAATGTTGCAATTGATGATGTTCATTTTCATGAAGTTGGAGCGGTTGATTCAATAGTTGATATAGTTGGGACTGCGATTTGCATTGAAAAGTTTGGGATAGAAAAGATTTTTGTTTCAAAAATTCCGCTTGGTTCGGGCGGTTTCGTTCAAACGCAACATGGGAAAATGCCAGTTCCATCTCCAGCAACGGTTGAAATCTTAAAGAATTTTCCAGTTATTTTAACAGATGTTTCTTTTGAGTTGACGACTCCAACGGGTTCTGCCATAGTTGCAACGCTTGCTGAATATGGGCTTGAAAAAGAAACGATAAAAATAAGCGCAATTGGATATGGCGCGGGGCAATTTGAAATCCCAGACCGTCCAAATCTTTTGAGAATTATCATCGGCGAAATCCCGTTAAAATACGGGGAAGAAAAACTTCTTTTAATAGAAACAAACATAGATGATATGAACCCAGAGGTTTACCCTTATGTTATTGAGAAGCTCTTGTCCTCTGGGGCAAATGATGCTTACCTTGTCCCGATAATCATGAAGAAAGGTCGTCCTGGGATCTTGCTTTCAGTTCTTATTTCAGAGTCAAAACTTGATAATGTGTTAAAAATTATCTTTACGCAGACGACAACGCTTGGTGTTAGAATAATTGAGATCAAAAGAAGGAAATTGCCAAGGGAACAAAGAGAAATTGAAACCCCATTTGGGAGAGTGAAATTTAAACTTGTTTCAATTGATAATGTTGAGCGACTTATTCCAGAATTTGAAGAATGTAAAAGAATAGCTGAAGAGAGAAATCTTTCATTGATTCAGGTTTATAAAATTCTTGAATCGTTGGTAAATCAGTAAGCTAATCTCAAAAAATTTCTTGCAAGAGGTTTATGAAGAACCTTTATGTCAATGTGGCACTTCCAGTTCCTGTGAATAAGCTTTTCACTTACATTGTTCCCGATGAATTAAGGGATGATGTCGCCGTTGGGAAAAGAGTTATAGTTCCATTTGGGGAGCAGGAGCTGACGGGGATCATAGTTGAGGTTTCAACTCAAAGTGGGTGGCATAGGTTAAAGGAGATAAAAGATGTGCTTGATCAGGTTCCAGCTTTTTCCGAGGAAATGTTAAAGCTTACGAAATGGGTTGCAGATTATTATCTTGCAAGTTGGGGTGAAGTTTTGAAGACAGCCCTTCCTGCAGGAACTGTTCTTGAGAGCAGGAGTATTGTGAGACTTCGTCGTCAACTTGAGCCAGAGGTTTTGTCAAACATGGAGAAGAGCTCGCCAAAGAAAGCGGAGGTTTTAAAATTTCTTATAAGTCAAAATTCGCCAGTCGCCATAAAGACTTTAAAGAATAAGTTTCATTTTAAAAACATTTATTCAATTCTTCACTCACTTGAATCTCTGGGTTATGTTGAAATTGAAAGGTATCTCCCAGAACAAAAGGCGAAAATAAAGTTTGAGAAATTTGTTTCAATATCAAAAAGCTATGCTGATAACTCAAAGAAATTAACACAGGTAATTGAGGAGCTTGAAAAGACATCACCAAAGCAAGTAGAGATTTTATTGTTTTTGCTTGCCCGGTTGAAAAAAGGTGAGAGTGAAGTTTTACTCTCTGATCTATTGAGGGTAACGGGGGCAAGTATGCAAACAGTAAAAAAACTTGCTGAAAGAGGGCTAATTGAGATTTATAAAAAGGAAGCAATTAGAAAATTTGAATATGAATTTGATGAGCCCGATAAAAAGTTTGAGTTAAACGAATATCAAAAGAAAGCGCTTATTGAGATAAAAAAGGCAATTGATTCGGAAAGTTTTAAAACATTTTTGCTTTATGGTGTAACTGGCAGTGGAAAAACGCAAATTTACATTGAAGCGATAAAGGAAATAATAAAACTTGGTAAAACAGCGATTGTTCTTGTTCCCGAGATTTCGCTTACCCCTCAGATTGTAAATCGCTTTAAAAAAAGCTTTGGTGATATCGTCGGAGTTCTTCACAGCAGAATGTCAATTGGGGAAAGATATGATTCATGGAGGATGATAAAAAATGGGGTTTATAAAATTGTGATTGGTCCAAGGTCTGCAATTTTTGCACCACTTGATAGAATTGGATTGATAGTTGTTGATGAGGAGCAGGAAAGTTCATACAAACAGTTTGATTTGCCTCCGAGATATAACGCAAGGGATGTTGCCATAATGAGGGGAAGGATAAATAACGCTGTGGTTATACTTGGGTCTGCTACGCCATCGCTTGAGTCATACTACAACGCAAAGTTGGGGAAATATCACCTTCTTGTTTTACCTGAACGAGTTGATAACGCAAAGTTGCCGAAAATTGAGGTTGTTGATATGATAAAAGAGAGAAAAGAACACGCAAATAAAACATCAATTTCAACTCTTTTGACCCAGAAAATTGATGAGAGAATTTCACGAGGGGAAGGGATTATAATTTTCCAGAACAGGCGTGGATATTCAACTTATATTGAGTGTCAGGATTGTGGTTATGTTGAGATGTGTGATAATTGTAGCGTCACTTTGATCTTTCATAAAGCAGGCAACCACTTGAGATGCCATTATTGTGGGTTTGTTAAAAGCGTCCCTGAAAAATGTCGCAGATGTGGAGGAATTAAGCTTAAATTAAAAGGGGTTGGAACTCAAAGAGTTGAGGATGAGGTGGCACAGATTTTTTCAAGTGCGAAGATTATACGGATGGATCTTGACACGACGATGGGTAAGAAATCATATGATAAAATTATGCAAAGGTTTGCAAATGGTGAAGCCGATATTTTGTTGGGGACTCAAATGGTTGCAAAAGGTCTTGATTTTTCAAGGGTAACGCTTGTTGGGGTTATCTCTGCGGATATACCGATGCTCATCCCAGATTTCAGGTCAAGCGAAAGGACATTTCAACTTCTCACACAGGTCGCTGGAAGAGCTGGCAGAAGTGAAAAGGAGGGTGAGGTTATAATTCAAACATTTCAACCAGATCATTATATCTTTAATTACGTGGTTGAGCATAAAACGCTTGAATTTTACGAACGAGAATTAAAAATAAGAAAGGAACTTAACTATCCCCCATTTACACGGCTTATATTAATTGAATTTAAGGGGAGAAACGAAAAAAATGTTGAGCTCGCCTCGGATGAATTTGCAAAGGAATTAAGATCAAAGGTCCACTTACCAGTTCAAATTCTTGGTCCAGCTCCAGCTGCGATACCGAAGATAAATCAAAATTACAGGTATCACATAATAATGAAAATTCCCAAAAATGTTGATAAGACTGGTGGTGAGATCGCTCGGATAATATGGCAGTTGAAGGAGAAATTTGAAGTGAAATTAAATTCAAAGGGTGTTAAATTAATAATTGATGTTGATCCGCAAAATACTGTTTAAAGTTCTCACAATTTTTCTCTTTTCAGAATTTCTTCTATCGCAGCCGTTGAAAGTTGAAATTTACGGCAACAGATATTTGCCTTTGAGGGAAATAGAGAAACAAGTTTATGAGATCATCGGAGGGGGTGGAGTTTCAGGGGAAGAGATAGAAACATTGAAAGGCAAAATTTTAAATTTATATATTGAAAACGGATTTTATTTTGCAAAGGTTGAGTCAATCAAAGTAGATGGCAAGTTAAAAATTTATATTAGCGAGGGAAAGCAAGCGAAATTGGGGGAAGTGGAAATCTCTGGAAATGAAGCTTTATCGGTTGAGGATATAATTGCAATTTCTGGTTTTAAAAAAGGGGACATATTTTTGCCGGGGATTTTAAAAGACAAAATCAGGAGAATTCTTGACACATATTCAAACATTGGATATCCACTTGCGAGGGTTGAGGTTGCGGGTTTGAATTTTGATGAAAATGGATTTGTAAACTTAAATCTTAAAATAAACGAAGGTAGCTTGATAAAAATTGAGCAGGTAAAAATTGAGGGTAATAAATTGACCAAAGAATCTCTAATTTTGCGGGAAATGAGGATTAAAAAGGGGGAAATTTATCGTGAGAGGAAATTCAACCAGATAAGAAATAGACTTGTGAAGCTTGGGTTATTTGAGGTGGTTGAGGAACCTGAAATTTTTTTCTCCGACACGATAAGTGGGGTTTTGATAAAGGTTAGAGAAGTAAGACCGAATTTTTTTGATGGTGTAATTGGCTATGTTCCGAGGACTGAAACATCGGGTGGATATTTCACGGGATATATAAATATAGTTTTGAAAAATTTATTTGGCACAGGGAGAAGGTTTGGGGCAAGGTGGAATGCTGAAACACGGGAAACGCAGGAATTTGAACTTAATTATTTTGAACCGTATGTATTAAGTTTTCCGTTAAGTGCGGAAGTTTCTTTTCATCAGCGAAAGCAGGATTCAACTTATGTCGTTAGAGAACCAAAATTGAATCTTTCGTTTGAACTGACAAGCTCTGAGAAGGTTTCAGAAATTTTAAAGGCGTCGTTTTATATCTCTCAAAGGACGGTGATCCCAACTGCGACTGAGTTCATAGGTTATCAAATTTTTGAAAGCACGAGTTTAAATGCGGGGTTTGGGGTTTCATACGATTCAAGGGAGAATTTAGATTTGCGGGCGTCGGAACATAGCCAATTACACCATCAAAAAAAGTCGGTCATACTGCTCTAACCTATATCAAAACCCCACTTATCGTGTCGGAGAAAAAAATTTCAGGT
>NZ_CZVH01000085.1:0-8460 GCF_001458555.1 Candidatus Kryptobacter tengchongensis
GATCACGGTGATATTTTTCCCTGGGAAAATGGGAAGTTTAACAAGTGGAATTTCAACGCCAAGTATGGAGATGTGTTCTTCATCAAGCCCAGTGCGTGTGTACTCTTCCTTTGGATCCCAGTCAAGTAGCTCAACAACGACCTCAACTCTTTTCTGATATCGTATTGCTCTTATCCCAAACATATTTTTTATGTCAATTATTCCAAGACCTCTTATTTCCATGAAATGCTTTGTTACAGTATTACATGTCCCAATCAGAATGTTTTCACCCTTTTTAGTTATAAGCACGACATCATCCGCAACAAGGCGATGTCCTCTTTCTACAAGGTCAAGTGCAATTTCACTTTTTCCAATTCCAGAGCGACCAACAAAGAGTAACCCTATACCATAGACATCAACAAGGTCACCATGAACTACAGTTTGAGGTGCAAACTGGTCATCAAGAAAATCGCTGATGAAATAAACCAGTTTTGTTGTTTCAAGTGGTGTCTGAAAAACCGCAACTTCTCTTTCCGTGAAAAGATCAATTAAATTATCTGGCAAAACATTGTCATTGGTTATGACAATACAAGGGATATCAAATTGAAGTATGGTCTTGATTGACTTTATCCTATCCTCGTGTGATAAACTTTGAAGATATTTTATCTCGGTATTTCCGAAAACCTGAATTCTATTGTATGTGAAAAGTTCAACATATCCAGCAAGCGCAAGCCCTGGTCTATGTATATTTTTATCAGTGATTTTCCTGTCAAAACCGACTTCACCGTTAAGTGATTTAAGTTTGAAAAGTTCCCTGCCAGATTCGTAAAAGAAACCAACGGTTATATGAGTCTTTCGTATTTCTTTAAATTCTTTATTGAACATTTTTATCTGTGGGATTTAATCTTATCTTTAAATTTCACAAGTTGCCTCTCAACTTTTGTAAGGGATTTGTCAAACGCTTTGAATATATCCTGATCCGTTGCTTTTGCGGTGAGTTTGTGTTCATAAACCTTTACGAGAATTTCCGCCTCCTTTAAATGATTATGCTTTGTATCTTGCCGAAGTATAACCTCTGTGTCAATGATTCCGTTGAAAAATTTATCAAGCCGTGTGATTTCCTTTTGAATGTAGTTCTTAAGTTGTTCACTCATTTCAACATGGTGCCCTGTGATTTTGAGTGCCATTGTCTCTCTCACTTAATTTTTTGTTTTCAATGTAAATATAACAATTAACTTTTGATTTGTCAATTTCTCCATTGAATCTTTTCAATATCTTTACCATTTGATCTGAAAACTCCTGCGCCTTCTTCATCTGTTCTGTGAATTTGAGCGCCGATCAAGTTGTATCTTCTCAAAACTATATCAGATGGATGATTATATTTGTTATATTTTCCAACGGAGATAACAGCCCACTTTGGTTTGACATTTGAAACAAATGCGGGTGAACTACTCGTTTCACTTCCATGATGTCCAACTTTTATCCAATCGCTTTTTAAAAATGTATCATAGATTTTTATCATTGAGTCCTCCGCTTCTTTTTCGGCATCGCCAGTTAAAAGAAACGAGTTATCCCCATACTGAATTTTTATCACGACGGATGAATTATTTGCATCATGACCAGAACCATAGTTATCTTCTTTATCATTGCTTTTTATAAACGCATCAGTTGGATGAAGAACATAAATCCTTGCATGTTCGGTTAATGTGATTTTATTTCCAGCCCTTGCGGTTATGTGCGTGATGCCTTTGTTTTGAATCAATTCAAGATATCTTTTGTAAATTGATGAATTGTAATTTAAACCATTATCAATTACCGTTCCAACTTCAAACTTCTCAAGTATATACGGAATTCCACCAATGTGATCGTTGTGCGGATGGGTCACAAGAATTGCGTCAATCTTTTTAATTCCTTTTTTCCTCAAAAACGGCTCAATTATCCTTTGTCCAGGATCAAAGTTAAATGTTTTATTACCCCCATCTATCAACAAATTTTTCCCATCGGGGAATTGCACGAAGATTGCATCACCTTGACCAACATCAAGGACCGTGATTTCAAGGTTTGAATCTTCAGCGTTAAGTTTATTGGATAATATTGAAATTACACCATTGGGAGCAATGTAAATATAAAGGTTTAAAAGAATTAGAACAGCGAATGTAATTCTTTTCATCGGGCTTTGAAATTTTATTTTTGAAAAAACCATTAATGAAAATAGAATCAGAACGATATAAAACGAAATTTCCTTGCTTACCTCAATATAAGCAAATGGTAAATGAGCAAAAAATTTTGCCAAGGTGATGGTTAAGTTTAAAGTTAGCCATAGGCTATTTGCCATCATTTGAGCAATGAACCCTGATACAGGATAAAGTAAAAGCGTTGCAAAGCCAAGCGGGACAGCAAGACTGACAAGCGGAACGATAAAAACATTTGCAAGTATTGAGATAATTGAAATTTTACTGAAGTAAGCAACGACAAACGGGAGCGTTAAAATTTGTGCGCTAATTGAAGCAATAAATAAAGAGGCTATAGGTGAAATGAACCATTTAGTGGCAAATGGGAAATTTTTTTGAAAAGAAATTGAAAATTTTCGGGTAAAAATAAGAAATTGAAGCAACCGCAGAGAAAGAAAGTTGAAATCCAGGATGTAGAATTTGTTTTGAATCAAAAAATAAAATTACAATGGCTGAAAACCCAAGAAGGTTAAAGATATCAATTCTTCTTTCAATTGCCATTCCTATCAAGACAATTGAAGCCATTATGCTGGCTCTTACAACCGATGGAGGAAGACCGACAACGAAAGCATAAAAAATTAGTCCTAATATCGTCAACAAAACTCTAAACACAAAACTAACCCTTAAAAAACTTGTCAGTACGAAAAACATTGAGGTTATTATCCCAACATGTAAACCTGAAACAGCGAGAATATGATAAGTTCCCGTGTTAATAAAGTATTGCTGGACATCTTTTGAAATTTCCCCTCTATACCCAAGGATGAGACCTTTAATGAAAGACGCTTCACTTTGTGGTAGGAGTTCATCAAAGATTTTTAAGCCAGCAATTTTAATCTCGTAAGTTAATTTTTTCAAGATTTCAATCGGGTTTAAGGTTTTCGCTTCAAATTTTTTGATAACCTTGATATGGCTCAAGATATAAGAAAGAAAAACTGCATCAATATCGTGTATTTTTAAATACCTTGCAAAGTCAAATTCCTCGGGATTTCTTGATCTTATGGGCTCCTTCAAAACCCCGATGATTTGAATTTCATCGCCATAGCTAAATTTCGGCAAACTGTCAAATTTTGATTTTCCTTTTCTTATTGATACAAATACATCGCCTGAAACATTTATCTCTTCCCCATGTTTAAAAATTTTGTTTGCAGAGATGACGAAGTTTGTCCTATCGTTTTTAATTTCAGGTGGGGAAATAATTTTGCCTTGGACTTTTACAATCGCTGTATCATTTGCAAAATTAACAATTGAGCTCTGGGGTTGAAACTTGTTATCGGAGAGATATTTTAAAGCACCAACGGTGAGGATGAGCAGGTAAATTGAGAAATGTTTTAGTAAACTGATTTTTGAAAATGTGAATGTAATGTAAAAGAGGAGTAAAATTAAAGATAAGAGGAGTAGCGTTTTAAGTTCAATCCCAATAAAATGTTCAAGTAAAATTCCGAGGACAAGGGCAAGCGAAAATTTCAGCGCTGGTTTATTTCTCACACAGTTATTGAAATTCCTATATTGAAAATTTTGTCTGCTGGTTTTGCGGGTATAAGTTTACCAGTTGGTTTTCCGTTGTCTCCAATCTCAGGTATCAATCTCGGCTTATTGTCGTAATTTAAATTAAAGTTAAAATTTACCGCAAAGCGAGTTGTCACCTTTAGGTTTAAATATGTTTGAGAATTTATGCGGTAATTTTTCAGCTCCTGGAAGTCAATAAAACAGTTTGCGTTATTCCCAAACTTAACATTTTTGTTGATTATAATTTCAAATTCTGGTTTAAAAAGGGCGAAAAAAATTTCATCATCTGCGCTTCCTTTTACGATGAGGTTATCTTTTGAATAATCAATGCCAAGTCCAAAACTTAATATTAGAGTGTCAATATTGTGGAAAAAATTATAACCTGCGCCAAGTTGTGCATTTCTTCTTGACCAATAACCACGGAACTTGTTCCCGGATAGACCGCTTGAGATGAAAAGGTAACTTTTTCTTCTATCAGATGTGAACCAGTCAAGTCGTGTTGATATAGCCCAGTTGTTTGTCGTTTCAATTCTTGGACCATTTCCATAGCGTGATGTTCCATAGGCGAGGTTAAACTTTGTGTAGTAAATAAATCTTTCAAAAGGTTTTTGGATGTTTGAATCAAATGTTAAAATTCTTGTGTCTGAGTTCCCAGCTGTGAGTGTGAAGCCGAGAGTTGTTTGAATTTGAAGAGGACGAGGTTTTGTTTTTATGATTTGATCAGGCTCGTCCATTGAAAAAGCTAATGTTGAAAAGAAAAATATAAATATGAAAGCCTTTTTATGCATTTTCCTATAATCTTAATTTTGGTTTAAAATTTCCTCAAGTTCCTTTCTATCTATCACCTCTTTTTCAAGCAAGCGATTTGCAAGTTTATCAAGTTTATCTCTATGCGTTGTCAAAACTTCAAGAGCTTTTTTGTAACTTTGGTCAATTATTTTTTTGACTTCTTCATCAATAAGTTTTGCTGTTTCTTCGCTATATGGTTTTGAGAACGGGCTTTTGCTCAAGAAGTCCGTTTCTTCAATTTCAGCAAGTGAAACATGTCCAATTTTTTCACTCATTCCGTAGGTTGTCACCATAAGCCGTGCGAGTTCAGTTGCTTTTTTAAGGTCATCGTGAGCTCCTGTTGAAATTTGCCCAAAGACGATCTCCTCAGCAGCTCTACCACCTAAAATTCCTATGATTTTCCCAAGCAGTTCTTCCTTCGTCAAAAGATATCTTTCCTCAGTTGGGGTTCTGAGGGTGTATCCAAGCGCACCGATGCTTCTTGGGACAATTGAAACTTTCTGGACAACATCAGCTCCTGGAATATAATATCCAACGATTGCATGTCCTGATTCGTGATATGCAACTATTTTTTTCTCTTTTTCACTTATAACTTTGCTTCTTTTTTCAAGACCTGCAATTACTCTTTCAATCGCTTCTTGAAAGTCGGACATTTCAATTTTATCTTTACCTTTCCTTGCAGCAAGAAGCGCAGCTTCATTACAAACATTTGCAATTTCAGCGCCAGCAAATCCTGGGGTTTGTGCAGCGAGTGTTTCAAAATCAACATTTTCGGCTATTTTTAGATTTCGTGTGTGAACTTTGAAAATTTCAATTCTTCCTTTTAAGTCGGGTCTGCTTAAAATTATTTGTCTGTCAAATCTTCCGGGTCTTAAAAGAGCAGGGTCAAGGACATCTGGTCTATTTGTCGCTGCCATTATTATTACCCCAATACTTGAATCAAAGCCATCCATTTCAACGAGCAGCTGGTTAAGCGTATTTTCTCTTTCATCTACTCCACCGTAAACTACGCCTCTTGCTCTTGCTTTTCCGATCGCATCAATTTCATCAATAAAAATTATACATGGTGCTTTTTCTTTCGCTTGGGCGAAGAGGTCGCGAACCCTCGCAGCGCCAACGCCAACAAACATTTCAACAAAGTCAGAACCACTCAAATAAAAAAATGGAACCCCAGCTTCACCAGCTATTGCCCTTGCAAGGAGTGTTTTCCCAGTCCCAGGTGGACCAACAAGGAGAACACCTTTTGGGATTTTTGCCCCAAGACGCTGATATTTTTTGGGATTTTTCAGAAAGTCAACTATCTCTTTTACTTCCTCAATTACTTCGTCAAGCCCAGCGACATCAGCAAATGTGACTTTGTTCTTTTCGTCTGCTGCATAAATTTTTGCCTTGCTTTTTCCAAATGTCATAACATTTTGCGTTGGCGAAAATCTACGAATTAATACAGCCCATAGGAAAATAAAAAATGCAATCGGCAGAATCCAATTAAGAAGAAATTCCTTTCCCCAGTTGCTCTCAATTACGCCTCGGTAATCAACCCCGCTTTCCTGTAGTTCTTTTATTAAATTTTCATCGGGTAGTTTTACAACTTCAACTACTTTTGGAACTTTCTGTGATTCGGCGACCTCTTTTTTTAATGTCACAATGATTTTTTCATTCCCTATTTGAACCGATTCAATCTCGTTTTTTGAAAGACGCTCTTTGAATTCCTTATACGAAATCTCTTTTAAAGGTGGATGAAAGATGAAGTATTGAAGAAGTATCAAAATTATGATGGCAATGATGTAATATGCTATTGAGAACTGTGTTTGTTTCTTCATCTCTTCTCACCCGTTAATTTCTTTAATTGGTAAATTCTTATTTTGCTTATGACATAAAGTATCAAGACGATTGAAAATATCAAACCCCATCCATAAAATTGATATCTTTTTATGTCGCCGATGAATTTCTCTGCAGCCTGTCCAAAGTAAAATCCTGCATATCCGAAGCTTATAGCCCACACGAACGCAGCAATAATGTTTAAAATTGTAAATTTTAAGGCATTTATTCCACTTAAACTGACGATCATGACAAGTGGTGTTCTTATGCCGTAGAGATATCTTGCCAAAAGAACGACAGCTGAACCATATTTTTCAGCGTAAAATTTTGCTATCGTATAGTATTTATCAAATTTTTTTAATTTTTTCAAGAGAAAGTTGTTATTTCTTCGCATCAGATAAAAAATTATCTGGTCTGCAAGGGTTGAACCGAGAAAAGCAGATAAAATTGAAGTGTGAAGATCAAGCATGCCTTGATGAGCCATAAACCCAGCAATTAACAAAATTGACTCGCCTTCAAAAAGTGTGATTAAGAAAATTAAAATATAACCATATTTCTGTAGGAGTTCTTCCATCTATGGGTGATTTAAATTATTTTTCCCGCTTTTTGATTTGCTCTTATCGCTCTTTTAAAGCTCTTCTAACCTCTTCCTCACTCATTCCAAGGTAATGACCTATTTCATGAAGTACAACTTCTCTTATTTTTTTCTTGAGTTCATTCTCGTTTTTGCAGAGCCTTTCAATGTTCGCTTTGAAAATAAAGATTCTATCAGGCATTGCCGGATACATTCCATAGTTTGTTCCTCGCCTTGATAAAGGTATTCCAGTGTAAAGTCCGAGGAGATTGTATTTATTTGATTTTGATTTTTTTAATTCGTCTTCATCTGGGTAATCTTGAACTATGAAGACAACATTGTCAAGTTTTTGTTTTATCAGCTCAGGTAAATTTTCAATTGTTTCTTTAACTATTTCTTCAAATTCCTCAATTGTCATAGTTTAAATTACCTTCACATATTACCTTTGCGCTTCCTTCAAGATAAACAAACTCTGAATTTTTTTCATTCCATCCAACCGTTAAAATTTCTCCACTTGTTGCTTTTACCTTGATCGGTGGTTTCATATTTTTAATTTCGGCGGATGCTATAGCGCATGCAACCGAACCCGTCCCGCAAGCAAGGGTTTCACCTTCAACTCCCCGTTCGTATGTTCTCATTCTTATGGTGTTTTTGTTAAGCACTGTGACAAAATTTACATTTGTTCCATTTTCAAAATACGGATGGAAGCGAAGTTTTCGCCCGAGGTCGTTAAGATTAATTTTTTCAATGTTTTTGATTTTGTTTTCGTCCGTAAAAAGCACAAGATGGGGTGCCCCTGTATCAACGAAATGTGCCTTAAAAAGTTTTTTCCCAAGTTTGAGTCCAAGGTTAAATTTCTTCATTTTCGGCATAGGTAGATAAAGCCTCACATTTTCATCGTTTAGTATCTCGGCTTTGTAGAATTTCCCATTTGCTTCAAAAGTTATCTTACCTTTCGTTATCCTAAGTATATAAGCTTCTTCAAAATAAGGTACAAGCTCATCCCAATTTAGTTTTACTTCCGCTTCTTGTTCAGTTTGGCTCAATTTGTTGATATTAAGTTCCACCTAAGCTTTTCCTCCTATTAGGTTTTTTATTTTTAATTTTTGTGGGCACGGGGGGATTTGAACCCCCACGGGTTTCCCCACTGGATCCTAAGTCCAGCGCGTCTACCAGGTTCCGCCACGTGCCCAAAAAGAACACCGAATTTCGCTTAAAAAATATAACTCTTTTTTTAATAAAGTTCAAAATTGCGAAAATTTTGCAATTTTACTTAAATTTTACCTGTATCGGAAAATAAACATTCAACTTCCCGTGAAACTTAAATTGTACAAAATGACCGGAGCTGCAAATGATTTCATTCTATTTGACAATCGCAATGGAAAGATAAAAGACCCCGTTAAACTTGCTAAATGGGTCTGCGATAGACATTTCGGAGTAGGCGCAGATGGAATAATTTTAATTGAAAAGAGCAAAACGACCGATTTTAAAATGGTCTATTTCAATTCCGATGGAAGTTTCGGAGGAATGTGTGGAAATGGTGGAAGATGCGTCGCAAAACTC
>NZ_CZVH01000086.1:0-8430 GCF_001458555.1 Candidatus Kryptobacter tengchongensis
CCCCCCGTAACACCACGCTCCTATGATCGGTATATCAACATTTTGAAAAACTTCAAAAACTTTAGCAAGGGCGATTGGTTTTATCGCTGGACCTGAAAGTCCACCGGTAACAGTTGCAACTTTTGGTTTCCTTGTTCTTATGTCAATTGCCATTCCAACAATTGTATTTATCAACGATACTGCATCTGCACCTTCGTCTTTGCAAATCTTGGCAAACTCCGAAATTCGTGTGACGTTTGGGGTAAGCTTGATGATCAGAGTTTTATCTGTAAGTTTTCTTGTTTCACTTACAATTTTTGCGGTCATAGAAGGGTTAGTCCCAAACTCAAGACCTCCTTCTTTAACATTTGGACATGAGATGTTAATTTCATAAGCGCTTACACCTTCCGCATTTTCAAGCCGTCTTATAATTTCACAGTAATCTTCAACTCTTTTCGCAGCGATGTTCACGATTATTGCGGTGTCATAGTTTTTAAGAATAGGCAATTTCTCGTTGATGAATTTATCAACTCCGATGTTAGCAAGCCCGATTGAGTTAAGCATTCCACATGGTGTTTCCGCTATACGTGGCGGTGGATTTCCAATCTTCGGTTTTAATGTTAATGATTTGGTAACAATTCCACCAAGTTTGCTTATGTCAACTGTTCCAATAAGTTCATCCCCGTAGCCAAATGTTCCAGATGCAACAAGAACAGGATTTTTAAGCCTTAATTTCCCGATTATGACTTCTGTTTTTATCATAATAAAACTTCTTTTGAATTGAAAACAGGTCCATCTTTACATGCAAGTTTATAAACGCCCTGCCTTGACCTCACAGCACAGCCTTGACATAAGCCAGTTCCGCATGCCATTAGAGTTTCAACTGAGATTTCGCAGTTTAAGTTTAATTCATCACATAAAACAATAAGTGCTTTTA
Source organism: Candidatus Kryptobacter tengchongensis (assembly GCF_001458555.1). Taxonomy (NCBI): domain Bacteria; kingdom Pseudomonadati; phylum Candidatus Kryptoniota; genus Candidatus Kryptobacter; species Candidatus Kryptobacter tengchongensis. Next base: position 917 of record NZ_CZVH01000086.1, read on the forward strand.
GCATCGGAGTTGGACCACATGCGAAGATTTTAAAGATAGATGAGGAATTTTTTGTGTCCGTGTTTAATATAATTGACCTCAAAAGTTCAATAACAGTTCCCTTATATCCAAAGGAGCCGTCATCAGTTGCAACAAAAACATTTTCAAGTCCGTTAAGCACAAGTTGGTTTTTGCTTTTAGCTCCGACAAATGAAATTACATCTTTATTTTTTTCTTTCAAAATTTTAGTTAAAAATGGAAATGGTGCAACCCCAAGACCACCTGCAACTATAATAGCGGTGTCAAAATTATCGTCAACATTGAATCCATTTCCAAGGGGACCAATTATATCAATTTTTTCGTTTGGTTTTAAGTTTGAAAGAATTTTTGTCCCTTTTCCTATGGCGCTAAAAATTATCTGAATTTTGTCATCAATTGTATTGTAGATGCTAAATGGTCTTCGCAGAAATGGGTCAAAACTTTCAGATATCTTTATATTTATAAACTGCCCTGGTTTTGAAGATTTTGAGATCTCTGGGGCTAAAATTTCTATTCTATATATATTTTCTGCTACAGGTTCGCTTAAGGTGATCGTTGCAATTTCTTTAATTATCATCTATTCTTCTTCTTTTTCTTTCCCTTACGCGTGGCTCCTCCTCAGGTTCTTCGGTTTCTTTAGTAGTGGGTTTTATTTGTTCTACTGGCTTTGTTGCCGGTGTTTGGACAGATGGAATTGTTGTCGCCTTTGACTGTTCATATTTTTCAGGATTTAATTTTATCTGTGCCATCTTTGCATATTCGGATTCTGGGAAGTTGTTTAAAACATTCGTGTAATACTCAATCGCCTTTGCAAAATTTTTAAGTTTATATTCGTTAATCCACCCAATTGCATAAAACGCCTTTGCTTTCAAATTTGAGTTTGAATTATGGTTGCAAATTGTGCTTAACATTTTAATTGCGGTTTCAGGATCTGTGTCAATTAAAGATATTGCAATGTTGTAAATTTTATTTAATGTGTCGCTTATGATTTCGTTTTTAATCCCGATAAATTTCGCCACTTGAGTTGAAAATTCACTGTATGGAAATTTTCTTAGCAGCTCAAGATAAATTTCTTTTGCCTTTGTTGTGTCAATCAATTCGTATATTGTCCCAAGAAGATAATAGGAGCGTGGTGTTACGGGGGATTCTGGATGATTTTCAATTATGTCTTTAAGATAATATATTGCGGAGTCAACCCTGTTAAGGGATGTGTGAAAAGTCCATGCGAGTGAATACTTCGCCTGTGAGATTAGATTTTGTATTGAGTCAATGTTTAATGATATAGTTGAATCCGAGTTCATCTTTATTGAGTTTAGGATGCTATCATTTCTTGAGATGATCAAACGGTTGCGGAAATAATCATTTAGTACTGCGGATTTTCTCTGTGCTTGCCTTGATGCCTCGCTTTGTGGAAACTCAAGCTGCGCTTTTTCATAAAACAATTTCGCTGAGTCATATTTCCCCAAATTTGTCTCATAAATCCGAGCAAGCTCAAAATACCCAAATGCGGATTCCTCGGTTCTTTTGTATGTTGTATCAAGGTAGGTGTAAGTTTGAATTGCAAGTTCTATTTTCCCGGATAAATGATGGGTGCGCGCAAGCTCAAGATAAACTTTCCTTTCATAATCCTTGTCTATGTTTGAATGAATAAGATCGTTTAAAACTCTTTCGGAAAGTTCATAATTCCCAAGCTTGCGTTGCTGAATTGCATATTTTATGAGCGAGTAAATTTTGAGATTTGTCCTTTTTGTTGTTTTTGAGGTGTTGTTGTAAAACTTAGCGCTTTCAGATGGATTTCTTTCTTCGTTGATTTCTCCAAGATAAAATAAAATTTCCGCTTTATCCTCACCCTTTGCTTGTTGTGATGCGAGGTTAAGGTAGTAAATAGCGCTGTCAATTTCGCCAATTCTAAATTTTGCTAAGCCATAAATTTTGTGGAGTTTCCACAGGTTTTTATTTTTGGTGTCATGTCTTGCTTTTGTTTGAAATGAAATTATAACCTCTTCATATTTTTTCTCTTTTGAGAGGGTGAACATGAGAAAGTAAAGCGCTTCGTCGTAAAGTTTGCTTTTTGGAAATGTTGATATAAGTTCTGCAAATTTTCTTTCCGCCCCAAGGTAGTTATCTTGATAAAAATATGCCTTACCTATCATAAGGAGAGCATCATCTCCAACCGAGGTGTTCAGGTAGTATTGTAAAATTTTTGAACACTTTTTTATAACATCATCAAGTTTATTTTTTTCGTTCTGCGGAAGGTTAAATTCAACATCAAATTTTTCAATTGATAAAAATTTTTCAGAGGAAGCCCTGTTATACAAAACCTGCTCAACCTGTTCAAATGTAACTTTAGCGTTGTAATAAGTGTTGAAATATGCGTTGAATTCACTCATTACATTTTTCCAGATTGAGCAACCAGAAAATATAAAAGATGATAATATTATAAGCAGAGGAAGTCTTTTAATCTTGTGGCTCAAGTTTAATTCTACTCTTGAATTTGGCTGATGTAATTTAAAACAATTATTTTCAATTTGCAAATTTATCATGTATTGATTTATGAGCATGGTACTTCTTTTTGAGACAGATACTTTGAAGTTTTTTTAATTTGTTTTTTATCGGTGAAATGTTTAACTTTATTTAGATTAAATTTAAAATAGGTCGTTAAAATGGCGAGTGCGAAATTAATAGAAAAGGTTCGTGAGAATTTCGTAAATCATTTAAAAAAGGGAAATCTACGGGCAACGGAACAAAGATATGAGGTTTTAAACTCAGTTCTTGAAATGAATGGACATTTTGGGGCAGAGGATTTATTTATCAGGATGAAAAATGAGGGGAAGAAGGTATCAAGAGCGACTGTCTATAATACGCTTGAGCTTCTTTTTGAACTTGGGGTTGTCTCAAGGCATAAGTTTGGAAATGTTTTCGTTTATGAACGAGCCTTTGGACGGGAACATCACGATCATTTAATTTGTGTTAACTGTGGGTCTATAATTGAATTTCAAAGCGAGGAGATTGAAAAGATTCAGGATGAGATCTGCAAGAAATATAGGTTTAAGCCGATAAGGCACACTCATCAAATTTTCGGACTTTGTGCAAAATGCGCAGCAAAAGAGAAATGAAAAGGGGTGAGCTAATGAGATTGACTGAAGCAGAGCCTGGAATGGAACTTGAAATTTATGAATTGCCGGTTGGAAATTTTAAAACTCACTTTGTTCGGCTTGGTGTAATAGAGGGGACAAGGGTAAAGTGTATTCATAAGTTGCCCGGTGGCACTGTTGTGATTTCAAAGCGACATCAGGAAATAGCAGTTGGCAGTGAAATAGCAAAAAAAATCATGGTTAAAAAAATTTAGGAAAGTTTTATGCATGTGCATCAATCAGCGGAGACAAAGGTTGAGAAAGATATGAAGAAACTCGTTTTGGTTGGAAATCCAAATGTTGGTAAATCAATCTTCTTTAACTATCTCACAGGGCTTTATGTTGAGGTTTCAAATTATCCGGGAACGACGGTTGAGATTTTAAAGGGGAGATATAAAAACTTCGTAGTATACGACACGCCTGGAATTTATGGACTTTCTTCTTTTAACGATGAAGAAAGGATTGCGAAAAATATAATCATGGATGCTGATGTTATCTTGAATGTTGTTGATGCTGTGAATCTTGAGAGGGATCTCTTTCTTACGCTTCAACTTATAGATTCAGGCAAGCCAGTTGTTGTCGCTTTAAATATGATGGATGAAGCGGAGCAGAAAAAAATAAAAATAAATGTTGAGAAGCTTTCAAATTTACTTGGCGTTACTGTAATTCCAACAGTTGCTGTGAAGCAAATTGGTTTCAAAGAGGTCTTGAATGCGATTGAAAAAGCAACCGCGGGGAACAGAGATAAAAAACTTGCCGAGAAAATCTCGTTGATATCAAGGAAATATGGCATAAGCGATATTGAATCTCTTCTGATAATTGAAGGGGATTCGGAAACTATAGATAAATTTAAATCAAAGTTTGATGGGGAAATTTATGCTTGGAATGAGCGTGAAAAAATTTACATTGAAAGAAGAAACAGGGCAAATCAAATCGTTTCGGAAGTTGTAACCATTAATACCGCTGGTGGAAAAGTCTCAGGTTTGATTGGGAGAATTGCGATACATCCTTTATTTGGTCTTATCTTTATTGGCGTTGTTCTTTATCTTGCATATCTTGTTGTTGGGAAATTGATAGCTCAGGATCTTGTTGAGTTCACGGAGGATAAACTCGGAAAACAAATTTATGAATATAATGTAAGAAAATTTGTTGCAAATTATTTTCCTGTTGAGGTTAATGTGAATGTCCTCAATGAAGATGATGAAATAGTTGATAGCCGAAGTTTTATTTTTGAACATGGTTTTAGGAATTCACCAGATGTTTTGAGGAAAATGCAAAGTTTTGTTCAGGGGAAAAGGGTTGAATATGAATTTAATTTTAAAAATCCTGTTCTCGTCATATTTTTTGGGGAATTTGGTGTTTTAACGATGACTGTGAGATACCTTTTGTTTTTACTTTTACCGCTTGTTGTGGGTTTTTATCTCATGCTTGCAATACTTGAAGATAGCGGTTATTTGCCGAGGCTTGCCACATTCGTTGATAGATTGATGAGTTATATTGGCTTGAATGGTAAAGCGGTTATCCCGTTGATCCTTGGATTTGGTTGTGTGACTATGGCAACTATCACGACAAGAATTCTCTCAACGAAAAGAGAAAAAAGAATAATAACAGCCATCCTGCAAATAACAATTCCATGTTCTGCACAGCTTGCTGTGATAACCACTTTACTTATGAGAGCTGGGTTTCAAGCAACTTTAATTTATATTTTTACGATGTTTTCTGTCTTTGTTATGATTGGGATAATTTTAAATAGAATTTTGCCAGGTGGGGCAACTCCACTTTTGATAGATTTACCCCCGATGAGAATTCCGAGAATTGATAATCTTGTAAGGAAAACCTGGATGCGAACATTTTTCTTCTTAAAAGAAGCTGGAATGTGGTTTTTCATAGGTGCCTTTATTGTCGGAGTTATGCAAGTTACAGGGCTGCTTGATAAATGGATTCAAACGCTTTCGCCTTTGACTGTCGGCTGGTTACAATTACCATCCGAGGCTTCAAGAGCTTTTATAATGGGGATTGTGAGAAGAGATTTTGGAGCAGCTGGATTTTACGCTCTTGACTTAACCCCTATGCAAACAGTTGCAGGACTTGTGACAATTACATTGTTTGTCCCATGTATAGCTTCGCTTATGGTGATGTTGAAGGAAAGAGGATTGTTTGAGGGGCTATTGATATGGATCTCAAGTTGGGTTATTGCATTTACAATTGGTGGGATCGTTTCGCAAATTCTAATTTAAACACCTCTCGTGGTGGGAGACCAAATATATTTGTGTAGTTGAATTTGGAATCTGACATGAAGTTTATCTTCAAGTATCCATGTTGCGAGCGTTATAGGTTCAATTTCACCAAATACGGGTGAAAATAGAATCGTTCCAACTTTTTCAGTGAGATTAAACTTTTTTATTATTTCTTTAGCCCATTCGTAGTCGTTTCTATCTTTTATCACAAATTTTATTTCATCTTTTTTTGAAAGAAGTTCTATGTTTTCCCATCTATTCTTATGGCTCATTTTGCTTCCTGGGCATTTTATATCCATGATAATGTGAACCCTTGGGTCTACCTTGCTTATATCTCTATGCCCTCCTGTTTCAAGCAGAACTGTGAAGTTTTCATCACATAGTCGTTTCATTAATTTAAGTGAATTTTCCTGCAGAAGCGGTTCTCCTCCAGTTATTTCAACAAGTTCGCAATCATATGATTTAACCTTTTCAATGATTTCATCAATTGTCATATTATTTCCTTCATAAAATGCGTATTCAGTATCGCACCACACACATCTTAAATCGCAATAAGTTAATCTCACGAAGACACATGGAAGACCCATCCAGCTTGATTCACCTTGTATGCTGAAGAAAATTTCATTTACAGTAAGTATGTCCTCGCCCTTGTTTATTTCCATCTTTAAGTGGGTGGTTATTCTTGATAGATTGCGGAATATTTTTCGGTTTCCCAGATTTCAACGAAATCAATTTCAAGACCATCATGTTTGGAAAGTTTTAGTTTGAGTTCATCATAGAAAAATTTAGCGAGGTTTTCCGCCGTTGGCTGTATTTTATCAAAGGGTGGTATATCGTTAAGGTGGTAATGATCAAGTTTATTAACGATTTCATTTAGAATTTTTGATAGTTCCTTAAAGTCAATCGTCATCCCGAAATTGTCAAGTTTTTTTGTTTTAACGACAACCTTAACATTCCAGTTATGACCATGCAAGCGACCGCATTCCCCTGGGTAATCTCTAATTATGTGGGATGCTGAAAATCTTTTTTGAACCGAAATTTTATACATAGCTATGGGAAATTATCTTTTTGATGTCTTTATCTTTTCCAAAAATTAAAAGTTCATCTTCCGGGTCAATTTTTGTGTCGGGGTCAGGGACTCCGATTGGCTTTTTGTTTTTTATAACTGTGACGAGAAGGAGGTTATAATTTTTTCTCAATTCAAGTTCGCGAATTGTTTTCCCTACAAAACTTTCGGGTGCTTTAATCCAAGCTATTTCATAATCTTTTGTGATCTCAAAAAATTCAATGAATCCGTCGCTTAAAAGCAACTTTGAGAGTCTTTTTGCAACTTCTTCTTCTGGCGAGATTATATCTTCTTCTTTTATTCCTATGCTTTTTAAGATTTTTTTATGAATTTCTTCCGTTGCTCTCGCGATTATTCTATTGGTTCCAAGTTCTTTAAGCAAGACGCAGGTTAAGAGTAGTGCCTCAAAATTTTCTCCAATTGTCACGATGACCGCGTCCATGTCTTTAAGTCCAAACCTTTCAAGTTCTCTTACATCAGTGCTGTCAAGTTTAACTGCCGTGATGTTAGGGTGATTAATCTCATTTATTCTTTCCTCGTTTACATCAATAGCAAGGACTTCGGCGTCTCCCTCTGCAAGCTCAAGTGCAAGGTTTTTCCCAAATATTCCAAGACCTATTATGGCAAATTTTCTCATTATGTGACAAGAACACTTTCTTTTTGAAATTCGTAATTTCGTTTCTCAATTTTCCCGAAAAGTGCAAATGAGAACGCAAGCGGTCCAATTCTTCCTATAAACATCATCATAATGATAATCAACTTTCCAAAAATTGTCAAATCTCGTGTTATTCCCCTGCTTAATCCAACTGTTCCGAACGCAGAAACGACCTCGAAGAATGTATCAATAAAATTTAAGTTTTTTTCAGTTATTGTAAGGGCAAATGTGGCGGTAAGTATGAAAAGAACTGAAAGCAGGGCGGAAACAAATGCTCTTGATATACTTTCCTCACTAATTTGTTTATTGAAAATCTCAACTCGTTCTTTTCCAGTTACCATTGATGAGATTTTTAAAACGATCAGGGCAAATGAGGTTGTCTTTATCCCGCCACCAGTTGAGCC
>NZ_CZVH01000087.1:0-35966 GCF_001458555.1 Candidatus Kryptobacter tengchongensis
GATAACTCAAAAAGTATGGGTATAAAAGACAGGATAGGGGATAGAAAGAAGTTGGTTAAAGAAATCGCCGAGAAATTAAAACAAATTGAAATTCCAGGTGATAAAAGGTTTTTTATTTTCTCCAGGGATGTTGAGGAAAAGAAAAACTTTAATCCGGAGTCACTTTCATTTTCTGGTGGAGTGACGAACATCGCAGAAGCTTTGAGGAAAGTTCAAGAAATTTCAGCCCAAGAGAATATAAAAGCAATTGTTCTTGTTTCGGACGGTGTTTATAACGCTGGTGAGAATCCTGTTTATTTTTCCGAAAAGCTCGGGATGCCAGTTTTTACAATTGGGGTTGGTGACTCAAATGTTCAAAAGGATTTAAAAGTTGTTGATGTTTTGGCAAATGAAATAGCTTATGCGGGGCTTGAGACCCCAGTCATCGTGAGAGTTGAGAGCTCAGAACTCGGTGGGAATGATGTTATCCTTTCTCTTTATGATGAGAAGGGTGAGGTAGCGAGGACTAAGGTAAGTTTGGGGGGCTGGTATCAATGAATATGTTGTTAATCTCAAATTTATTCCCAAAGAAGAGGGTATAAAGAAATTTACAGTTAAGGTTCAACATCTTCCGGGCGAGGTAACATACCAAAACAATCAAAAGTCATTTTATATCAAAGTATTAAAGGGTAAACATAAAATTTTATTTATTAGCGGAGCCCCAAGCCCTGATCTTGCTTTCATTAAAAGGGTTATTTCTGAGAACAAAAATTATGAGGTTGTCTCATATACTGAAAAACAAGGCGTGGAATTTATAGAAGGCAATTTTGATTTTAAAAAAGCCGAAACAGCCGATGCAATTGTATTTGTTGGATACCCAGTTAAAACATCTGATATTGACATAATCAATAAATTGAAAAATGTAATTGAGTCACAGAACAAGCCGTTTCTATTCGTTATGAGTAGAACAATTGAGTTTAATAAATTAAGACTGCTTTCAGAAATTTTGCCGTTTAAGTTTTCAAGACTTTTCGGTGATGAAGATATTGTGAATTTAATTATAACTGAGGACGGAAGAAATCATGCAATTATGGATTTGAAAGACAAGAACTATGTTTGGAACATTTTGCCACCGATTTTTAAACTTCGTGGTAGTTTTAGTCCATCTGCCGGATCAATTGTTCTTGCTAAGGCGAGGTATCAAAATGTTGAAACTGATGAACCGTTGATAATTGCGAATCAACTTGACGGTAGAAAATCAGTCGCGATTCTCTGTTATGGAATCTGGCGATGGAAACTTATGACAGCACCAAATAAAGAATTTGAGGGAATTTTTGAAAACTTTGTTAATAATTTAGTTCGTTGGCTTATCGCACCTGTTGAAGAGGAATTTGTAAAATTTAAAATTGCTAAAGATTTTTTCACTGAAGATGAAAAAATAGAATTTTCAGCTCAGGTTTACAGCGAAGATTATTCGCCTATAAGTGAGGCAGAGGTCAGGGTTAAAATTTTAAATCAGTTGGATGAAGAGGTTATTCGTGAAATTAAACTTGAACAGATAAGCCCAGGGGTTTATTCTGGGGGTGTTTATCTTTCAAAAGGTGATTATAGGTATGAGGTGAATGTTTCATCAAGGAGCGGGAAAGTTTTGAAAAATTTTGTGGGTCGTTTTACAGTTGGAGAAGCTGAAATTGAGTATCTAAACACGCGAGTGGACTCAAAACTTCTCCGCGAAATTGCTTCAAAAACAAACGGTGTTTTTTTAAGCAGTGATGAAATTGATGCACTGGGTAAACTAATAGCTTCTATATCTGATTTTAAGCCGTCAATTATTGAAAAGAAAAGAGAATATTTCCTGTGGTCAAGATTTGAACCTCTCATAATGGTTATAATTTTTCTCTCAGTTGAATGGTTTATGAGAAAAAAAATGGGACTTATGTGAGAATTTATTCAGATCGTGGATGGGCGAGTTTGTAAGTTTTCTTGAGATGCTCAACTGTAACATGAGTGTATCTTTGAGTTGTTGATAAACTTGAATGTCCGAGGAGTTCCTTCACAGCCATTATATCAGCACCATGATTCAAAAGATGTGTTGCAAATGAATGCCTTAGAACATGAGGTCCTTTTTTTTCAATGTCTGAGATCGCGGATATATATTTGCTAACGATTTGATAAACCTCAGCACTTGTGATTCTTTTTCCATTTTTTGATAAGAATAAGGCTTTTTTATCATCATTTGTTTGTTGTGATGTTGTAAAATTTCCCCTTATGTTGAGATATTCTTTTAGTGCTTCCTTTGCTTTTTTACCGAAAGGAACAAACCTAACCTTTGCTCCTTTACCGAGGACTTTGATGGTTCCATTTGTGAAGTCAACATCATCAATGTTCATTCCGCAGAGCTCACTTACCCTTACGCCCGTGCTATAAAGTGTTTCAAGAATTGCTCTGTCTCTTATTCCTTCGTTAGTTTTTAAATCGGGTAGATTCATCAGCTTTTCAATTTTGCTTTCTTCAAGGAAAACCGGCAATGATCTTTCGGTTTTGAGTGAAAATCCCACGGTTGGATTTGATGAGATGATTTTAAACCTGCTTAGGAATTTAAAGAAAGATTTGATCGCTGATAGTTTCAAAGATATGCTTGTTTTTTTCAATCCCCGGGAATGTAAGTAAGAAAGGTAATCTCTTATCAAAGCTCTGTCAATTTTTGATACATTTGCTTTTTGTTTTGTTTGATTTACGATGAAGGAGTAAAATTCGTATAAAGCATCATGATATGCTTCAATAGTTCTGTTAGAATAGTTTCGCTCTGCGTCAAGATATTCAAGGAATTTTCTTATTTCGTTTTGCACTTTTTGATGAAACTTGACTTTTATTGAGGGATGTATTATATTTATATCAGGTTAAGTTAGAATGAGTTTCCCTCACCCAGGGTATCCCCCGCCCTGGGTTCCCCCGCAGGGCAGGTTCCCCCCGCCTGCCCTTTCCTTCTTACCTTTTTATGGAATTAAAACCGCAGCTGCAACAACTGTTGTCCATAATCCTGTTTTATCAACTATCGCAGATTGAGTTATATTAAATGTCCTTACAATTTTTCCGCTCATTTTCCATACTTGTTCTCTTTCGTCCCAGCTTGTGTTCGGGTCAAATTCAAGACCAAGAGTTGTTGCGAGCATCGTTGCTGCGAGGTCTTCAGCGTATTCACCAGCTTTATCATCAGTTTGACCGAAGGCGTGATGTTCTGAAAGATATCCGAATTGTTCAGAGTCAGCTGGTATAGCAACACCAATTGAGGCTGCGATTAACCTATTTGGCTCGTTGCTTGACTCCTGGCTTATGACAACATGGACGATTTGACCCGGTTTTAAATATTCAAGCCCTTTGTTTTTAGGGATTATTTTACACCCAGGGGGAAATATGCTTGAGACGCGGACGAGATTAAATTGCGCGATTCCTGCATCTCTTAAAGCCATTTCAAAGCTTGTAAGTTTTTCCCTATGACGGCCGACCCCCTTGGTCAAAAACATTTTTGTTGGGACATACAATTTTAATCTTCCTCCTTTAATTTAGTTTTTAATTTTTGGTTTTATTCTCAGAAACTTACGTTTTCCAACTTTTATGACAAATGATTTTTCGAGTTCAACCACCGCATCAATATCGTTGATTTTATTGCCGTTAATGCTTACGCCACCAAGTTGAATTAATCTTTTTGCCTCACTTTTTGAACTTGCCAATTTTGTCTGAACAAGGAGCTCAACAACTCTAAGTTTTTGATCATTGGTTTCAAGCTCAAATTCTTCAATTTCTTCTGGGATTTCTTTTCGGACGAAAATTTTATCAAATTCTTCTTGTGCTTTGTTTGCTGATTCGGTTCCATGATACATTCTCACAAGTTCCCAAGCCAGGCGTCTTTTTAAATCTCTTGGGTTAACATTTGGATCTTGAAGTTTTTTTCGTATCTCTTCAATTTCCTTCGGTGGTAAATCTGTTGTTAGAAGAAAATAATCATAGATCAATTCGTCAGGTATTGACATGGTTTTACCATACATTTCCGAAGGTGGATCGTTTAGGGCGATATAATTGTCAAGAGACTTGCTCATTTTTTCAACACCGTCGGTGCCGAGAAGAAGCGGCATTGTTATTATCACTTGGGGCTCTTGCCCAAATTCTCTTTGGATATCTCTCCCAACAAGGAGGTTAAATTTTTGATCTGTTCCCCCAAGTTCAACGTCCGCTTCAATAGCGACTGAATCCATTGCTTGTGCAAGTGGGTATAAAAGTTCATGGATGCTTATTGGTTCGCCTGATTTATATCTTTTGCTGAAGTCGTCTCTTTCAAGCATTCGTGCGACGGTATATCTGCTGGCAAGTCGTATTACATCTTCAAAAGTCATTTTACCAAGCCATTCGGAGTTATATCTTATTTCAACTCTTTCGGGAAGTAAAATTTTTTTCGCTTGTTCAAAATAAGTTTGTCCGTTTATTCTTGTTTCTTCAAAAGATAATTGTGGTCTTGTTTTGCTTCGCCCTGATGGGTCTCCGATCATTGCGGTGAAATCGCCAATTATTAAAACTGCTATATGCCCAAGTTCTTGGAAATGTCTTAACTTTCTTAACACAACTGAGTGCCCCAGGTGAAGGTCTGGTTTTGTGGGGTCACATCCAAGCTTAACTTTAAGGGGTTTTCCAGTTTTTATTGAGTTTTCAATTTTTCTGACGAGCTCCTCCTCAGGGATTATCTCCACAGCTCCGTGTTTAATTAAATCCATTTGTTCGTTTACGCTTGGAAATTTCAACTCATCAATTTTCACATTTGTTTTTAAAATCTATTCACGATATTTATCTGCATATCTTCGTTTTAATTCCCTTTGCAAATCTCTTTCTGCTATATCTTCTTTCTTCTCATACTTTCTCTTTCCACGCACGAGGGCAAGTTCAACTTTTGCTTTTCCATTTTTAAAGTAAACCTTCAAAGGTATCAAAGTCAAGCCACGCTCTTTAACTTTGGTCGCAAGCCGTATAATTTCGTGTTTATGTAAGAGTAATTTTTTATCCCGAAGCGGGTCGTGATTGTGAATGTTTCCATACTCGTATGGACTGATGTGCATATTTAAAAGCCATACCTCACCATCTTTGATTATCGCATAACTATCCTGTATACTCACTTTCCCTTGGCGAAGTGATTTAACTTCCGTTCCTTTCAAGACGATTCCAGCCTCAATTGTTTCAAGAATTTCATAATCGTGATGCGCTTTGCGATTTGTCGTTACTACTTTGATTTTTTCTTGCATTCGTAATTAGTTTTTATTCTTCGCTTTTTACCTCAATTAAAACAACCCGATACGAAATTAAAACATCAATTCCAAGAAAGCAAACACCACAGAGGACAAGTAACAATCCAACAATGAATAAATAAAGTGGAATTTCCCGAATAAATGCGGTTGAGAAAAATATATTTAATCCAATTGCAAATGATGTTAGAACAAAAAACATAGCAGCTGTTATGTGGCAAAGCATCGCATTTCTTATATACCAAATTCGCTTAACAAGTATGTCAATTTGATTTTTTATGCTCAAGAAACGGATATTTTCCGTATATTCAAGTTCACCTTGTTTTATAAGCTCTTTTATAAGTTTTCGCTTTTCGTCATTTAGCAGTCTTACCCTGTTAACAAGTGTTGAATGTCTTGCATTCAAACCTGACAGAAAGAATGCGCTTGATGATATCATAACTGCTGGTGACAGAATTGCCTGAATTGCTTGAGTCGCTGTTAAGACAAATTCGTTATTCATCACATCTCTTGTTCACTGTTATACTGAATGATTGAAAATATGTCATAGTTTTTCAGGCGCTCTCGCCCATTCAAAAAGCTTAGTTCAATTAAAAAGCAAATCCCGACAACCTCGCCACCAAGTCGTTCTATTAATTTGCATGCTGCTGAGACAGTTCCACCAGTTGCAAGTAGATCATCATGGACAAGGACTTTTTCGCCAGGTTTAATCGCATCAGCATGAACTTCCATAGCATCGGTTCCATATTCAAGTTGATATTCTTGTCTTATCTTTTCAGCAGGTAGTTTTCCAGGTTTTCGTATCGGCACAAATCCAGCGCCGAGAAGATATGCAAGAATTGAACCAAAAATAAAACCTCGGGATTCAACGCTTACAACCTTGTCAATTTTTATATCTTTGTATTTTTGATAAAATGTGTCAACAGCAAGTTTAAAGGCTTCCTTATCCTTTAAAAGGGTTGTGATATCTCTGAAGACGATGCCATCCTTCGGGAAGTTGGGAACACTTCTGATTATACTTTTAAGTTTCTTGCTGACCTCGGTTAGTTGAATTTCGTTCATTTTACCATTTGATCTTTTCTTTTTTTAAAAATGCGTTTATACCTTTTTTACAATCCTGCGTTAACCTTGAAATTGAATTCATCGCTTTTGCGTATTCAATCGCTTGCTGTAATCCCATAGAATATATATTTGAAAGCATCTCTTTTACAAATTTAATTGATTCAGAGCTTGTTTCAATGATAAGGTTTTCCGCAAATTTAAATGTAAAATTTCTAAGCTCTGCGTCAGGTATTGAATAGTTTGCAAGCCCGATTTTTACTGCCTCTTCCGCGTCAATTATGTTTCCGCTTAAAAGAAGTTCTCGTGCCTTTCCAGATGAAATTCTTCTTATTAAAAATGTCATCACGATTGAAGGGATGAAGCCAATTTTTGGCTCGGTATACCCAAATTTAGCGTTTTCTTTTGATGCGATCACAAAATCACAAACACTTGCAAGCCCACATCCGCCAGCAAGCGCATAACCATTTACCATTGCAATTGTCAATTTTGGATGGGTGAAAATTTTAAGATAAAGTTGTGCAAGTTTTTCGGCATCAAGATAATTTTCATAAGAGTTCAAATTTGAAAGATTTTGAATATACTCAAGATCTGCGCCAGCACAAAATGAATTCCCAGTCCCGGTTAAAATGATACATCTTATCTTTTCATCCGTTGCAAGTTCAAACGCTTTCAGGAGTTCGTCAATGAGTTCAGCGTTAAGTGCATTTCTTTTCTCAGGTCTGTTCAGCGTTATCGTTGCGATCCTGTCGTTCGTTTCATAAATGATCTGATTAAACATATTCTTTCGTGTTTTGTTTCCAACAGTTTAAAAATTACTCATTCTGTTTGACAAAATCAATTAAAGCATTAAAAATGTAAAAGATGGATTTTGTTTCCCCTTTTCGCTTGATGAATGGCGAGAGAACATCTATCATTGATTAAATTTTCAAAACGACCTTTCCGAAAACCTCTCTATCTTCAAGTATTCTGTGTGCCTCTTGAGCTTCTTCAAGTGGTAGAACTTTATGTATCACCGGTTTTAATTTTCCACTCTGGAAAAATTTTAACACTTCCATCAATTCCCCTTTGCTTCCCATGTAAATCCCTTCTATTGATAAATTCTTGCCGTAGACAAACCTTAACTCAATGGGGACCTCACTTCCGCTTGTTGCACCAAGCGTTATTAGTTTACCTCCTTTTTTCAATGATTTCAATCCTTTCATAACTGTATCAAATCCAACATGGTCAAGGATTAAGTCAATTCCCTCACCTTGTGTTTCTATTTTTAATCTTTCTTGAAAGTCCTCCTGTTTATAATTTATCAAAACATCAGCTCCAAGAGATTTTGCTTTTTCAAGTTTTTCATCACTTCCTGCGGTTGTAAAAACGATTGCGTTAAATAGCTTTGCGATTTGAATTGCGGCAATTCCAACGCCACTTCCCGCAGCATGAATTAAAACCTTCATTCCAGGTCTTATCCCGCCACGAGTTACGAGTGCATGCCAAGCGGTTAAAAACACAAGAGGAATGGAAGAAGCTGATTCAAAATCAAGGTTTGCCGGCATTGGCAAAACATTTTGAGCTGGCAATGCGACATATTCAGCGTATGTTCCGTCTTTTTGAACCCCAAGAATATGATATAGCTTACAAAAGTTTTCCCTTCCAGAAGTGCATTCCTGGCAAACACCGCAACCGATTCCAGGCGAGATTAAAACTTTTTCCCCGATTTTTAAGTGAGTAACTCCCTCCCCAACTTCAGCTATTATACCAGCGCCATCTGCACCAAGTATATGTGGGAATGGAATTTTGTAGAGCCCATTTCTAACCCAGATATCAAGATGGTTTAAACTTGCTGCTTTTAGTTGAATGAGAACTTCTCCAGCTTTTGGTTTAGGCTCGGGTAAAGTCATAAGTTTAAGTTTGTCACGTCCACCAAATTCTGTAATTGCGATTGCTCTCATTTTTTACTCTTTTATTTAATGTGGATTTAAAAAGAATACCAAAAGAACTATGTTAACAATGGCGTATTTTAGATAATCAATAGTTCGGTGGTTTTGTAGCTTTATCATTTGTAAAAGATACGAAGTTAAGAATACAATTACAGCAAGGCTTAGGAAGAGAATAAATACATGATGATAACCTAAAGATTCTCTCCATAACGCAGAAAAAGAAATGGTGGGGTTCAATGGGCTTCCGTATATGACCATGAGATGAAAGACATACGCAAAAAGCGATTCCATTCCGAAAATTTGCAAGGGATGAAATTTTAAACTTATCGCTTTTTCAAGTTTCCATATAAGATAGAAAACAATCATCACAAACGAAAGCCGGGAAAGCGAAAGGAATGGACTTGAATAGATTAGGAATTGATTTGAATTTATGATCATCTCATATCCAAATTCAAGGGCAAATGCGACAGGGAAGGTTAAAGTTGAAAGTTTAAAAATTTTGCTCATGAAAGTTTCAGCATGTCCAAGTTTTAAGTTGCTCGTGAATTTATAACCGATATAATTGCCAAATAGGATATAGCCCATCCATGGGAAGAGAGGAAATTTTGAACCGTGGAAAGTGTTAAGATATTGAGAAAGGAATAAAGGGAGAAAATTTGAAAAATCAAACATGAAAAGAAATGGCGAAATTAAAAACACAATAATTCCAGCATAAAGTGATATCTTTGAAAACTTAACAGGGTCTTTTGATAGAAATAACATAATCTGCAATGTTAAAAGTGAAATGCCTATAACTTGCAGAACATCAGAGGAAAAAAGGGCTGAAAGAACTTCAAAACTTGACTCGTTTAATAATTTTTTTAAGGATAGATAAGGAAGGTGGAGAAAATATCCAAGTGAGGTGATGAATAGGAATTTTCTGATTCGTTTTAAGAATTTTGGAGAAAGTTTCAAGTATTCGTCAGCATTTTTAAGGGTTGTGATTGAGAAAGCAAATCCTGAAATAAAAAGAAACATTGGAGCTGTAAAGCCACGGAAAATTGTGTAGATTTGAAATATTGTGCTTGCTTTTTCATTTGGGCTTAAAAGAGCATCTGCTGTATGTCCATGCAACATTAAGATTATCGCAAGTCCACGAAATACATCAATAAACCTCAAACGACCACCCATGTTTTAAGAAAATCCTCCAATCTTTGTTTTACTTTTTCTTTTCCGAAATACTCAATTATAAGCGGGAGTTCTGGACCGTGTGTTTTCCCGGTGAGGGCTATTCTTATCGGCATGAAAAGGTTTTTGCCTTTTATACCTGTTTCACTTTGTATTTCTTTTGCGAGTTGTTTGAATTTATCTCTGTCTATTTCTGTGGCAAGGTTTTTCAATTTATGGATAAAAGTTTCAATGACGATTTTACTGGTTTCAAGCCTCATCATTTCTTGTGCCTCGCCATTTTCAATCCGAACTTCTTCAGAGAAGAAGATATCAACATAATCAACGATTTGTGCGAGATATTCAAGATGTGTCCTTACTGCTTCAACGATTATTCTAACTTTTTGAAAGTTTGATACATCATATCCTTTTCCCTCTAAAAATGGGATCGCAAGTTTGGTTATCCTGTCAAGGTCGGAATTTTTGATGTAGTGGGAGTTCATCCAGTTGAGCTTCTTTATGTCAAAAATTGCACCAGCTTTATTAACTCTTTCAAGTGAAAATTCTTTTATAAGTTCATCAAGTGTAAAGAATTCTCTCTCATCGCCGGGATTCCAACCGAGCAATGCGATGAAGTTTACAATTGCTTCAGGTAGATATCCTTTTGCTCTATAATCCTCAACGGCGACATCTCCCTGTCTTTTGCTTAGCTTAGTTCTATCGGGGTTTAGGAGCAGTGGTAAATGTGCAAATTGTGGCTTTTCCCAGTTTAAGTATTCGTAAAGTAAGATATGTTTCGGTGTGCTTGGTAACCATTCTTCGCCACGAATTACATGAGATATCTTCATATAATGATCATCAACCACAACAGCAAGATGATATGTGGGGAAACCGTCTGATTTTAAAATTATCTGGTCATCAAGAACCTTAAAATTTATCGTTACATCGCCACGGATCAAATCATGAAATGTTAGTTCGCCCCATTCTGGGATTTTCATTCTTATTGTTTTTGGGATTCCCTCACTAAGTTTTCTCTTAACTTCATCTTGAGATAATCTTCTGCAGGTGCCATCGTATCTTGGTGCTTGTTTGAGTTTTATCTGTTCTTCTCTCATCTTTTCAAGTCTCTCCGGGGAACAGAAACAGTAATAGGCATATCCCTTTTCAACGAGTTCGTAAGCGTGTTTATGGTAAAGTTCCAATCTTTGCGATTGAATATACGGACCATAGGGACCGCCTTTACCTGGTCCTTCGTCAAATTCAATTCCTGCCCATTTTAATGTTTCTATAAGATTTTCAATAGCCCCCGGGACAATACGTGTTTGGTCTGTGTCTTCTATGCGGAGGATGAATTGACCATTATGTTTTTTCGCAAAAAGATAATTATAGAGCGCGGTTCTTAAACCGCCAACATGCAGAAATCCAGTCGGGCTTGGGGCAAAGCGAGTTCTTACAGACACGGTTTGGAAATCACATCACTTTGATTTTTAAATTAAAAAGTGCCCTGGTTATCCCAGGGCGGAAATTAGATTTTATTTGGCATAATATAGCCAAATGAAACTTTAAATCCAAAGGTTATACTTTCATCTCAAGTAGTTCTCTTGCGATGATGATGCGTTGGATTTCTGATGTTCCCTCATAGATTTCCGTAATTTTTGAGTCGCGAAGATATCTTTCAACTGGGAAGTCTTTGATGTAGCCATAGCCACCATGTATTTGTACGGCTTCAAGCGCTGCTTCAACGGCAATTTGGGAGGCGAATAATTTAGCCATTGAAGCTTCCTTGACATATCTTTCGCCTCTGTCTTTTTTCCATGCAGCAAGGAGTGTTAATAACCTTGCAGCTTCAATTTTTGTTGCCATATCCGCGATTTTGAACTGAATTGCTTGGTGCTCGGCGAGAAATTTTCCAAATGTTTTCCTTTCCTTTGCATATTTTATTGATGCCTCAAGTGATGCTTGTGCGATGCCAAGTGCTTGTGCAGCGATTCCAATCCTTCCTCCATTTAAGGTTGTCATTGCGATTTTAAAGCCCATTCCTTCATCGCCGAGCCGATTAACTGCGGGGACTTTACAATCCTCAAAGACAATTTGTGCGGTATCAGAGCTCCTAATTCCAAGTTTCTTTTCTTTTTTTGTGACTATAACACCTGGGAGATCTTTCTCAACTATGAAAGCGGAAATTCCTTTTGAGCCCTTTTCTTTATCAGTTTGGGCGAAAACGATCAAGATGTTTGCGTAAACGCCGTTTGTGATGAAATTTTTAGTCCCATTCAAGATATAAAAATTACCATCTCTCGTGGCTGTTGTTCTTTGATTTGATGCATCACTTCCAGCTTCGGGCTCTGAAAGGCAAAATGCACCAAGCAATTCTCCGCGGGCAAGTCGTGGGAGGTATTTAAGTTTTTGTTCCTCTGTTCCAAATGTTTCAATTGGCCAACACACAAGCGAATTATTTACGGACATTATCACTCCAACTGATGCATCAACTTTTGAGATTTCTTCCATTGCGAGGACATAACTAATTGTATCAAGACCTGCACCGCCATATTTTTCTGATGTCATCATTCCCATGAAGCCGAGTTCCGCAAGCTTTTTAATTTCTTCGTGAGGGAATTCTTCTTTTTCGTCTCTTTCAGAGGCTTTTGGCGCTAATTCTTCAACCGCAAATTTTCTTGCGGTTTCCTTAATCATTAACTGTTCTTCTGTAAATTGGAAGTTCATTGCTGTGTTTTATTATTTTGTTGTTGAGTATAATCATAAAATCCTTTACCTGTTTTCCTGCCAAGATATCCAGATGCAACCATCTTTTTAAGTAATGGACATGGTCTGTATTTGGGATCTCCAAATCCTTCATAAAGAACATTCATAATTGAGAGACACACATCAAGACCGATTAAGTCCGCAAGAGCAAGTGGTCCCATTGGATGATTCATCCCAAGCTTCATAACTGTGTCAATATCTTCGGCTGATGCGACGCCTTCCATTAAGCAGTAAATCGCCTCGTTTATCATAGGCATTAAAATGCGATTTGAGACAAAGCCTGGATAATCTTTAACCTCAACTGTTGTTTTGCCGAGCCTTTCTGCAAGTTCTTTTGTAATTCTAAATGTTTCATCGGAGGTATCATGTCCTCGGATTATTTCAACAAGTTTCATGACGGGGACAGGGTTGAAGAAATGCATTCCTATGACCTTATCGGGGCGATTTGTAGCAGAAGCAATCTCTGTTATTGAAATTGATGATGTGTTTGTTGCAAGGATCGTTTCGGGTTTGCATACAAGATCAAGGGATTTGAAGATATCTTTTTTGATTTTTACATTCTCGGTTGCTGCTTCAATTACAAAGTCAGCGTCCTTTGCCCCGCTTTCAAGTGAAGTTAGTGTGTTAATTCTTGCTATTGCCTGTTCTTTCTCTTCCTCGGTCATCAAGCCTTTTTTAATTTGCCTGTCCATATTCTGTCTTATCACATTTATAGCTTTTTCAAGGACGCTCTTGTTAATGTCAATTAAATTTACAAGATAGCCGTTTTGAGAAAGAACATGAGCAATCCCACTTCCCATTGTCCCAGCACCAACGACGGTAATTTTTTTGATCTCCATAGTATGTGCTCCCATTTTTTTTGTTTTTATTTAGTTTCTACTTCACAATTTCAATTTACCTATATCGCACTCAGTATTTAATTTTAAAGTCTTTCAACTATTACAGCGCTTGCTTCGCCACCGCCGATGCAAATTGCAGCGAGCCCAAATTTTGCTTCTTTTCTTTTCATTGCATACAAAAGTGTTGTCAAAATTCTTGCGCCACTTGCACCGATTGGGTGTCCGAGTGCAACTGCCCCACCGTGAATATTCATTTTTTCAATTGGTATTCCTCCAAGTTTTGAGGTTGCCAAAGCGACAACCGCAAAGGCTTCATTTACTTCAAAAAGGTCTATGTCTTCCTTTTTCATATTTGCTTTTCTCAAAACTTTCTCAATTGCATCAACTGGTGCCGTTGTAAACCAGGCGGGATCTTTTGCAGCGGAGGTATAGGCGACAATTCTCGCAATTGGTTTTATCCCGAGTTCATCTGCTTTTTCTTTTGACATTAAAACAAGCGCTGCTGCGCCATCGTTTATCTTTGAGGCGTTCGCAGGGGTTATGGTACCATTCGGGTCAAAAGCCGGTTTTAATTTAGGTATTTTTTCAAAAATTACTTTTTTAGGTTCTTCATCTTCCGAAACGATTGTGGTTTCTCCTTTTGGTTGAGGTACTGGAACTGGGACAATTTCATCTTTAAAATAACCTTTTTCAATCGCCTCAAGAGCTCGTTTATAACTTAACATAGCAAACTCATCTTGCTCTTCTCTTGAAATGTTACATTCCCTTGCGCATAGTTCCCCAGCGTTTCCCATGTGAAAGTCATTATAAACATCCCAAAGTCCATCTTTTATCATAGAATCAATTAACTGCCCATGTCCCATCCTGTAGCCAGTTCTTGCTTTCTCAAGTAAATAAGGAGCATTTGACATACTTTCCATCCCCCCCAGCTACAATTATATCAGCATCGCCAAGTTTTATTGCTTGAGTTGCAAGCATAACTGCTTTAAGACCAGAACCACAGACTTTGTTAATTGTCATACATTCAACTTTTGTTGGCAATCCCGCAAATATAGCAGCTTGACGAGCTGGCGCTTGACCAACTCCTGCTGTTAAAACGCAACCCATTATAACCTCATCAACCATCTCTTTTGGAACATTGGCTCTTCTTAAGGCTTCTTCAATTACAATTGCCCCAAGTTTAGGTGCTGGTAGGGGACTTAATGCCCCATTAAATGAACCGATAGGTGTGCGACATGCGCTTGCTATTACAACTTCTTTCATAAATCCCTCCACAGGTTAGTTTTGTATAGAAAAGGTAGTGCCCCGTTCTAAAATTTGAATAGAGAAGTAAAAGTTGCCAAAGTTATTTAAGCGGTTTTCGTTTTTTATCTTGCTTTTATTTTCCATGTGAAAGTATCCTTGAAATTTCTCATTCAAAAATATAGTGAATTCAAATTTAACATTCAACTTTGCTAAAAATTGCATTTTCAAATTCAAATTTTTAACTTAAAATAAAAATTGCAAGCGCTGATGGGCAATAATTTATTGATCATTGATCACCCGCTCATCAAGAGGGATTTAACATATCTTCGGGATAAGAACACACCAAGTTCAACATTTAGAAATATTTTGCGCAGGTTGACATCTCTTATGGCTTTTGAGGTGACAAAAGATCTTGAGCTTCTCAGCAGGGAGGTTGAGACTCCGCTTGAGGTTACGCAGGGTCATGTTTTAAGAGATGAAATTGTTCTTGTTCCAATTTTGAGAGCTGGGCTTGGAATGGTTGATGCATTTCTTGATTTGATCCCCGAGGCAAGGGTTGGTCACATTGGGCTTTATCGGGATGAGGAAACTTTAAAACCAGTTGATTATTATTTCAAATTCCCCAAAAATCTTGATAAAAGCATAATCATAATTCTTGACCCGATGCTTGCAACAGGTGGGAGCATTTGTGCTGCCGTTTCTTACCTTAAAGAAAGGGGCGCATCAAGAATAAAAGTTGTGAGTTTGATTGCTGCGCCGGAGGGGATTACCAAGTTAACAACTGAACATCCAGATGTCCAAATTTATGTCGCTGTCCTTGATAGACAGTTAAATCATAAAGGTTTCATCCTCCCAGGACTTGGCGATGCCGGTGACAGAATTTTTGGAACGGAAAACTAAGTTTAAAGTTTGAGAGTTGAAGCTAAGAAAATTAATTTTTTATACCTTCGTTCTCGTTTCTTTACTCCTTTCTATGTCTCTATTTTCAATTTCAATTGGGGGTTCTGAAAGTGGGATTAAAATTGAGTTGGGCAGGGTTTTAAGCTTTTTGCTCGGTCATGCAGATGAAATTGATAAAATTATAATTCTTCAGATTCGTTTTCCAAGGATTTTGACCTCTATTTTCGCTGGAGGTGGGCTTGCGGTTGCCGGTGCAATTTTGCAGGCAATTATACGAAACCCGCTGGCTGAACCATACATACTTGGCATCTCAAGTGGCTCTGCTTTTGGTGCAGTGGTGTCAATAGCCCTCATAGGTTCATTTTCATTTGCTTTTACACCAATTTTAGCTCTTGCCGGCTCTCTTCTTGTCACAATTTTAGTTTATTTCCTTGGGAAAAGAAGAGGGGTTATTGACATAAACACAATGCTGTTAAGTGGGATAATGACCGGTGCATTCTTCTCTGCATTGATTTTAATCATAATAACCATTTCAAATGAATCACTGAAAAATGTGCTCTTTTGGCTATTGGGAAATCTTTCAAGTGTGAATTTGAAACAATCAATTTTGATATGTATAGTTGTGTTAATTTCTTTTGTGTTAACTTTTATTCACTCATACCGGCTCAATTTACTTGCGATGGGGGAGGAGATCGCCAAACAGCTTGGAATTGATGCTGAATTTACAAAAAGGGCATCTTATTTTGTTGCCTCTGTCTTAACAGCCGTAATTGTCTCAATCACCGGCGTAATTGGTTTCATAGGGCTTGTTGTTCCACATGTGTGTCGTAAAATTTTCAGTGTTGATTATAGAATTTTGATACCGACATCTTTTTTCGCTGGCGGAATAACTTTGCTCCTTGCTGATACAATTGTGCGTGTTATTTTATATCCCAATGAACTTCCCGTGGGTTCAATTACAGCGCTTTTCGGTGCCCCGTTTTTTGTTTATCTTTTGAAAAAAGAAAAATCAAGTTGAAAGATGGGCGAAAAAATCATAACTATATTCGGAAGCTCAAAACCAGTTGAAGGCGAAATTGAATATGAATTTGCAAGAAAACTTGGATATGAACTTGGAAAGGTTGGTTTCACGATTTGCAATGGTGGATATGGTGGAATAATGGAAGCAACAGCAAGGGGCGCAAAAGAGGCAGGAGCTAAAACAATTGGAATCACAGTTGCAACTTTCGGAGGCTCAGCAAATAAATGGATAGATGAGGAGATAAAAGCAAGGGATTTGTTTGAGAGATTGAAAATTTTAATTGGGAAAGGCGATGGCTATGTGGTTTTGAAAGGTGGAACGGGAACCTTAGTTGAAATTTCGCTCGTGTGGGAGCTGATGAATAAGGGTTTGATAAATCCAAAACCATTTATTGCTGTTAGGTTCTGGAGCCCAGTTATTGAAATCATCTCCGAGCAGTTAAGATATGAATCACGAGAAGATGCTGCTGAATTCATCAGGGTTATGAACAACATAGATGAAATTGTTAAGTATATGGCACAGAGATTAATTGCATATAAGTAATTGAAAATAACGGATTGATTTTTTATATTAAAGCGAACATAAACTAAATGGGTCTTTAACAATGAAAGCGATTATCCCAGTTGCAGGGATAGGGACGAGATTGCGTCCCCATACTTATACTCAACCAAAAGTTTTATTAAATGTCGCAGGCAAACCAATACTTGGTCATATAATTGACAAGCTTGTTGAAAATTCAATAAAAGATATCTTGCTTGTAATCGGTCATTTGGGTGAAAAGATAAAAAGTTATACTGTATCAAGTTATCCAGATGTAAATTTTGAGTTTATTGAGCAAAAAGAACCACTTGGGCTTGGACATGCTGTTTATCTTGCAAGGGAATTCTTTGAGAAGGATGACGAAGTTTTGATAATTCTTGGAGATACAATCTTTGATTTTGATCTTTCAAAATTTTTGAAAAGCAAATTTACAACGATCGGTGTGAAACCTGTTGATGACCCGAGAAGATTTGGGGTTGTGCTTCTTGATGGAGATAATTTTGCTAAAAAGCTCGTTGAAAAGCCAACTCAACCCGAAAGCAATCTTGCTATCGTTGGGATTTATCTGATTAAAAATCCAAAACTTTTAAAAGAATCGCTTGAGGAGGTTGTTGAGGGTGAGATTAAAACAAGGGGTGAATATCAGCTTACAGATGCGCTTCAAATTATGCTGAACAAAGGGGAAAAGATAAAGGTTTTTGAAATTGATGGATGGTACGACTGTGGTAAACCAGAAACCCTCCTTGAGACAAATAAATTTTTGCTTGAAAAAAATGGGATGAACTTTAGAAGACTTGGAAAGCTTGAAAATGTTTTGCTCATCCCGCCTGTTTATATATCTCCAACGAGTAAAATTGAAAATTCAATCATCGGACCATATACGACGGTCTCGGATGGGGTTGAAATTTCATATTCAATTATAAGAAACTCAATTATAGGTGATGACGCAAAGATTCAAAATGCACTTCTTGAATCATCAATTGTTGGGAGCGGGGCTGTTGTTAAGGGTGATTATAAAAGGGTTAACATTGGAGATTCATCAGAAGTTGAGTTTTATTGAAACAAAACATAGAACTTAAAAATAAAAAGGAGGCTAAATGGGAAGGCTATTCACCTCTGAATCAGTTGCCGAAGGACATCCAGATAAAATTTGCGACCAGATCTCTGATGCTGTTCTTGATGCCTTTTTGACATATTATCCTGAAGCAAGGGTTGCGTGTGAAGTGTTTGTCACAACTGGACTTGTTGTAATTGGTGGGGAGATCAAAGCCCCTGAGGATGTAAGAGCAAAAGTTGACTTTGACCAGCTCGCAAGAGATGTTATTAAAGATATCGGCTATGATAAGTCAGAATATCAATTTGATTATCGTTCTTGTGGCGTTATAGTTACCGTTAAATCTCAATCCCCTGATATAGCAAAGGGGGTTGATAAAGGTGGGGCAGGGGATCAGGGAATGATGTTCGGTTATGCATGTAGGGAAACTCCCGAGCTTATGCCGATGCCAATTATGTTTGCACATAAATTGATGAAAAGACTTGCCTATGTGAGAAAGAAAACAGATTTTATGCCTTATCTAAGACCTGATGGCAAATGTCAGGTTACAATTGAATATGATGACACAGGCAAGCCTGTTAGAGTTGATACGATCGTTTTTTCAGTTCAGCATGATGAAAGGTATAAAGGTAAGAAATTAACATCAAAGGATATCGCTGAAGACCTTAAAGAGTTTGTGATAAAAGAAGTTATCCCCGAAGAATATCTTGATAAAAAAACTAAATATTACATAAACCCGACGGGCTCTTTTGTGATTGGAGGTCCACACGGGGATACGGGATTGACTGGGCGAAAGATCATAGTTGATACATATGGCGGTAGAGCGCCACATGGTGGAGGGTGCTTCTCTGGAAAAGACCCAACTAAGGTTGATAGAAGTGCAGCTTATGAGATGAGGCATATTGCAAAGAACATCGTCGCCTCTGGGCTTGCTGATGAATGTTTAATTCAAGTTGCTTATGCAATAGGTGTTTCAAAGCCAGTTGCAATTTATGTGGATACGAAAGGAACTGGAAAAGTTCCCGATAATTTGATAGCTGATTTCATAATGAAAAACCTTGACCTTTCACCGCTGGGGATAATTGATAGATTAAAACTTCGCAGACCTATTTATCGGAAGACAGCTGTTTATGGTCATTTCGGAAGGAATGAACCCGAATTTACATGGGAAAAACTTGACTATGTTCCAATGTTCAAAGAACTTTTAAAATGAAAATTTAAAAATAAAAAGGAGAACATTTTTAGATGGATGAAGTAAAAGGCGTATATAAAGTAAGGGATCTTTCACTTGCGGATGAAGGACTCAAGCAAATACGATGGGCTGAAAGCAGAATGCCCGTCTTAATGGCTTTAAGAGAAAAATACAGCAAAACGAAACCTTTTAAGGGATTTAGGATTGCGGGATGTCTTCATGTCACCAAAGAAACTGCTGTATTGGTTAAGACATTCGTTGAATGCGGAGCGGAAGTTAGCTGGAGCGGATGTAATCCACTTTCAACTCAAGATACAATAGCTGCAGCACTTGCAAAACAAGGGATCTCAATTTTTGCATGGAATGGGATGAGCGTTGATGAATTTTATTGGGCAATTGAGCAAACACTTCATATAAAACCAAATTTAACACTTGATGATGGCGCTGATTTAATTTTTACAATTCACAGCAAACATCCTGAACTTATCCCAGACATAATAGGTGGAACCGAAGAGACAACAACAGGGGTAAAGAGATTAAGAGCGATGGCTGAGGCTGGGGCTTTGAAATATCCAATTATAGCTGTTAACGATGCCGAAACAAAATGGGATTTTGATAATGTCTATGGGACTGGACAATCAACACTTGATGGGATTTTAAGAGCAACAAGTATTTTAATTGCTGGGAAAAATGTCGTCGTTGCTGGATATGGACACTGTGGTAAGGGCGTTGCGATGAGAGCAAGAGGACTTGGTGCAAATGTGATCGTAACCGAAGTTAGACCAATTGCTGCACTAAAAGCCGTGCTTGATGGGTTTACAGTTATGCCAATGAAGGAAGCTGCAAAGATCGGGGATGTTTTTATAACAGCAACAGGTGTCAAGGATGTTATAACTGAAGAACATTTTAAAGTTATGAAAGATGGGGCTATCGTTTGCAACACGGGACATTATGATGTTGAGATAAACCTTGTTCAATTGAAAAAGATGGCAAAAAGTATAAAGGAGATAAGAAATCATGTTGAAGAATACATTTTGAAAGATGGGAAAAGGATTTTTGTCCTTGCGAAAGGTCGCCTTGTAAATCTCGTAGCAGCTGAAGGACATCCGTCGGAGGTTATGGATATGTCATTTGCAAACCAATTTATG
The DNA here is from genome assembly GCF_001458555.1 of Candidatus Kryptobacter tengchongensis. Classification (NCBI taxonomy): domain Bacteria; kingdom Pseudomonadati; phylum Candidatus Kryptoniota; genus Candidatus Kryptobacter; species Candidatus Kryptobacter tengchongensis. The sequence continues at coordinate 20,106 of NZ_CZVH01000087.1, forward strand.
GCTCAACTTCGGCTCGTTGAGTTGTTTAAAAAGGGGAAAAAGCTTGAACCGAAAGTATATGATATCCCACCAGAGCAAGATGAAGAAATTGCTGAACTTAAATTGAAAACGATGGGAATTAAAATTGACAAGCTTACAAAAGAGCAAAGAAAATATATTAAAGATTATAGCGCTGGAACTTAATTTTACATTTTTTACATTGAACCAAGTTCAGCGCGAAAAATTACAATTACCTCGCTGAGCTTGGTTCGGCTTTTATTATTTCTTTTCGTTTATAAGTTTTTCCAGTGGGATGTCAAGAATTGAAAATTTTTCCCATCCTTCAAAATCAAAGTGCCACCATTCACTGGGTAAAGGGATAAAACCATATTTTTTCATCACATCCTCAAGGAGCTTCCGATTTTTTACAACTGTATCAGGTAAGTCTTTATGATTTCTGTGGGCTTTTTCAGTGAAATCGTCGTATTTTGTCGGCATTGGTAATTCATTCCCAAGTGAATCAACAAGTGTCAGATCAACTGCACATCCACGGTTATGCCTTGAGCCTTTCGCTGGGTTTGCAACATATCTTTCATCAGGGACAATAGACCATAAAATTTCCTGAACTGAAAGAGGACGGTAGCAATCCCAAACCTTTAACCCAAGTCCGATTTTTTCAAGTTCTTTCTGAACCGAATCAAGCTTGAGTGCAACGAATCTTCGCAAAAAACATTTAGGGACGCTGTAAAGTTTTCTACCAGTGAAATTGTCCTCAGTTGCGTATTTTATATCAATTTTTATTCTCGGGTTGATTTTCTGAATATCAACGAGGATTGTATCTTCATGTGAAAATTGCGCAAGCAAATTTTTTGTAAGGAGAAGAGAGAAAATTAAAAGTAACGAAAACTTCACTTTCATTTTTTTGCTTTTCTCTTTTTTGCACCTGTTAATTCGCTCATTGTCGGAATATCAAATTTTCTAAAGATTCCGCCTTTAAAAGGTCTTTTCTTATCTTGTGCAGGCTTAAGCTCAACCTTTGTGTATTTATTTATATACCATTGATGAAGTATTGAAAGCACATTGAATGTGAAATAGTATAAATTAAGCCCGGATGGGAGGTTATTGAATATCAAGAAAAATAGAATCGTCATGATTGTTGCTGTTGTTCTCTGTCTTTTATCAGCTGTAGCTGATGACATCCACTGTTGAATAAACATCGTAATAGCCATTAAAAGCGCAAGCCCACTTATCTGGTGAACCCCAAAGATTGGAATATAAAATGGCAGTTTTAGAATTGTATCTGGAACTGAAAGATCTTTTATCCAAAGGATAAATCCAGCTTGTCTTAATTCAATTGTGACACGGAATAATGAGAATAAGGCGTAAAGGATTGGCAACTGTAGAAGCAAGGGCCAACATCCACTGAATGGATTAACCCCATATTCACGATATACACGCATAACTTCTTGATTTAACTTCTGCGGATTATCTTTATATTTTTCCTGTAATTCTTTTAAAATTGGAGCAATTGCCTGCATCTTCTTGATTGACTTCATCTGGGTTAATGTCAGCGGTGTGAGAAGGATTTTGATCACAATTGAGAAAATTATTATCACAATTCCATAATTTGGTATGAATGAGTGCAAAAATGTGAAAAATGGGAGAAGTACATATTCAGCTATTGGTCTTATAAGCCATCTCAACCCTAAACTTATCATCTCTTCAAGTCCAACACCGTAAGACTTCAAAATTTTATAATCAAGAGGTCCAAGGTAAACTGTAAAGTAATTTTTTTGATAATTTCCGCCACGAAATGGAATTTTTAATGCGACAAGGTAATTTTCTTTAACTCCGTTATCTGGCAAGGGAATTCGCTCACCCTCAAGGTATGCACCATCTGAATAATCATTTGATATAACTGCAATGGCAAAGTATTTATTGTGTGTCCCAACCCATCTTGTAGTCCCAGAGTATGAACGGGAAACTTTTATTCCAAATTTGCTGGCATCTATTGTTTCATATATATCCCCAACTTTAGCATACGCACTTGCAAAATATGACTCTTCAACGCTGTTTTCTTCTGTGAGATTTATCCCATTCTCCCAAACAACTTGATATTCAAAATTGGCAATTATTTTATCCATCTTGATTAATTCAACCTCGGTATCAAACGAATATCTACCGTTTTCAAAGATGAATTTTTTCACTATCTTGCTTGAATCATTGACATTAAGAGTAAACTCAATTTCTATTTTTTCGTTTTTATCCTTGAGGATAAAATTTTCCCAGTGCTTTGCTTTTGTATCAAAGTAAAGGTTTCTCGTGTTGATTATTTTGCCATCCGTTGTCATGAAAAGAAGTGAAAAATCGCCGCCTTTGTTCATGTCAATTAGTTGAACGGGATAACCATTCCATGTTTTGAATTTTTTTAACTCAAATTTTTCAACGACTGCCCCCTTTGATGAGATAACGCATGTATATAAATCTGTTTCAATAAGTATCTTTTTCTCAATCCCTTTTGAAAGATGTGAAAAATAAGATCCAAATGTGTCACCCTTTGCCTCTGCAACATTTAATGTTTCTTGATGTTTTTCTGTTTTAAGTGTGTCTTGAACATTTACACCTCTTTGCGGAACCCTTGGAGCGTTGTACCACATCCAGATCAAAAGCACGAGTGTAATTAAAATTATTCCAAGAACTGAGTTTCTATCCATTACTTTCACATCCTTTTGTTTTACTTTTTAAGGAACCTCATCAATTCCGCCTGGATTAAATGGATTACACCTTATTATTCTTTTTACTGAAAGCCAAAGACCTTTTAAAAACCCATATTTCAAAAACGCCTGAATTGAGTAGTCTGAACACGAAGGATAAAATCTACAACTTGGCGGAAAGATAGGAGAGATAAACATTTTGTAAATTTTAACAAGCGTCACCGCAAATTGTGTTAAAATATCAGCTTTCATTTATCAACTTTGAAATTTTTTCCACAGATTGTAAAAAATCTTTTTCAACATCGGCGTATTTTAGCCTCTTAATGATTTCCCTATCGCCGATAAATAACATAACCATGTCAATTGACCTATTTTTTAAAGAGAGAAGGTCTATCAGCTTGTGTTTATTTAGCCGATAGACCTCTCTTAATAATCTTTTCGCTCTGTTTTTTAAAACGATTGGCTTTACCTTTTTTGACACTGCAAAAGCTACTCTTGTGATGATATCACGTTCAGGCAGTATGCGAAAATAAATTTTAACTAAATCTCCAGAAATTGAATTTGAAGTTTTGATTATCTGCGTTATCTCTCTTGATTTTTTGATGATTTCTTTCTTTGGCAGTGTGTATCTTTTAGCGTTCATCGCTTACAGTTAATTTCCATCTTCCCTTTGCTCTTCTTCTTGCAAGGATTTTCCTACCGCTTTTAGTTTTCATTCTTGCTCTGAAGCCGTGCGTTCTACGTCTCTTTGTGTTATGCGGTTGGTATGTCCTCTTCACCTTTTTATCCCTTGTTTTGTTTTTTAGTTAAATCTCGGGACGGGTCATTTAAAAATTCCATCATAAAATCTGGACAAAAATACGAAAAAATAAGCAAAGAACAAAACCAATCTTTAGGTATACATTTTGGGGGTTTAATTTTCAAATTTCGCTCTGGAGGAAGGCTGAAACATTTTTAAAAATTAAATCGGGTATCTCATTTCTATTTTCGGGTGTAAGTTTTATCAATTCAACATCCTTTCGTGATTTGATTCTATCTATTATTTCATCCCCCTTTTCCTTTATTGTTCCAACTACAATTTTTGGGGAATCAAGCGCTTCAAAAACTTTTTGAATAAAAAGTTTTGAAAAACATTCCATTTTACCAATTTCATCAATCACGATTATATCTGAATTTAAATCAATTGATGGGACAGCAATTTTGTCAATATCTTTCAGATTAACACCGTATTTCCCAACCCTTGGTGAATTTTTTAAGTTAACATCAGCCAGTGTCCCTGTTTTCCCATCAATTGTGATGATTTTGAAACCCGTTCTTTTCCCCGTTTTATCTCTGATCTCTTCCGTTATGAAACCAGAGATTTTGAATTTTCCTTTTGCAAGATTTACGAAATTTTTTATCGCTGTCGTTTTGCCCGTTCCAGGTGGAGATGTTATAAGGAAGTTTTTCTTCACTTACATTGGTGTTCTATTTTCAATTGCTCTGACAATTGTCGCTGTATCTGCATATTCAAGAGCTGTTCCAATTGGCAAACCCCTTGCAATACGTGTAACCTTTACTCCAAAAGGTTTGATGAGATTTGCTATGTAAATTGATGTTGTTTCCCCCTCAACACTTGGATTTAATGCAATTATAACTTCATTTACTCCACCTGATGAAATTCTATGTATGAGTTCTTTAACTTTCAAATCTTCTGGACCAATCCCTTCAAGTGGGTTTAGGACTCCACCGAGGACATGATAAAGACCGTTATACTCACTTGTTTTTTCTATTGCCAGGACATCCATAGGTTCTTCAACGACGCATATAGTTGTTTTATCTCTCTTCGGGCTTGAGCAAATGGGGCATGGGTCGCTTTCGGTTATATTGTAGCAAATTGAGCAATATTTAATTTTTTCTTTTACATCAATTATAGCCCGAACAAGTTTTTCAACCTCTTCTTTCGGTTGTTTTAATATGTAAAGTGCAAGTCGTTGTGCGGTTTTTCTTCCGATGCCGGGAAACTTTGTGAGTTCCTCTATCAGAATTTCAAGGCTTTCGGATGTATAAAGCACGGTGGTGTTAAAATTTTTGTTTCACGCTTTAAAACCCGGGAAATTAAATGGGAAGCCAGGTAATCCCGGAAGTAATCCAGAAGTTGCCTTGGCAATTTCTTCACTTATCATTTTATCCGCACTTTGAAGTGCTTTATTCACAGCTACCACAAGTAAATCCTCAAGCATCCCTATATCATCCGGGTTTACAACTTCTTTGTCAATTTCAATACTTATAACTTCTTTCTTTCCGTTCACGGTTACCTTAACCATTCCGCCTCCAACTTCTTCAGTAACAGTTTTATTTTCAAGTTCCGCTTGAACTTTTTCAAGCTCTTCTTGAATTTTTTCAATTTGCTTGAATATCGTTTTTAGATCTGGTTTCATTGGGATTTGAGTTTTATTTTTTATATAAATTAAACAGGATTTCGGTTTAAAGCAAAAAAGGAAAGCTCAAAATTTGCAAGTTAAAATTTCCTTAATTAGATTGACATTGAAAAATAAAAGCGAAGAAATATGCAAGGATATTATAAAAAACAAATCGTTGAAGAAAATAACAGAGCAATAGATATAATCGCAAACTATTGGCTTAACTCAGAGCCAGTATTTTTTGAGAGCCTCAGGGGAAACGTTGTGCTTCTCTTGTTTTTTAACTATGCAAGCGGGGAGTGGAAAGAGTTTTACGAATATGTTAAAGAGTGGTGGAAAAGATATAAAGATAAAGGGCTTTTTATCCTTGGTGTTCATATACCGAAATTTCCATTTGAGAGTAAATTTGAAAATGTTGAGAAGGAAATTAAAAGACTTGGAATTGATTTCCCTATCGCAATTGACAACGAATGGATAAATTTAAAAAGATATACAACTGCTGTTCGTGGAATCTATCCTGAGGTTCCCTTGATTTTTCTCATAAATCGTGATGGATTAATTTCATATTCACACTTTGGGGTGAGAAACTTGTGGGAGGTTGAATTCTTCATTCAATCACTTTTAATAAAAGCAGGATATTATGGTGATTTCCCTCTTCCAATTGGCTCTCGTTATGAAATTGATGAATCAACTTTTTATAGAATTATCCCTGAGATTTACACATGCTATACCGGTGGGGCACTTGGTAATGTTGAAGGTTTTGCTCCCGAATCTGTTATTAAATATGAAGATCCAGGTATTTATATTAATGGAAAGTTTTATCTTGACGGGGAATGGTATAACGGAAGATATTATTTGAGATATAATCCAACCTCGGGAGGCTTGGGTTCTGTCATACTTCCATATGCTGGGACAAGAGTTGGTGCAGTTATGGAATCTTTGAGCAAGGGAAGTTTGAAGGTTCTCATCCTTCAAGATGGTGAATTTATTAATGAGAGAAATCGTGGTGAGGATGTTATAGTTGAAAACGGACAAAGTTATATTAAGGTTTGTGAGCCAAGATATTATGAGATTGTTAGAAATCCTGATTTTGGTGAGCATATTTTGAGGCTTTATGTTGATTCCGAAAGTTTCACAATATATAAGTTTTCAATTTCTGCATACAGTGTAAGGTGGGAATTGATAAAAGAAATTTGAACTATAAATGGAGAGAAAGATAAAAAAATCGGAAGTAGAACAATTTTTGATTGAATTTTCACGCAGAAATCAATTTAAGCCTATGGTTGTTGAACTTTCAATTGGAAGAAAAAAGGAGAGGGTTCTTGAAGATGCCTATTTTCTTGGATTTCATTGTAAGCTTGAGATTGGAGGAGGAGATAAGGTTTATCTATTTAGAGCCACTAAAAATTATCAGTTCATCGGTGAGATCGTTTTTGTGATTGATGGATTGAAAGAGGTTTCATTCATCAAGGAAACGGAAATAGAAGAGGTCGCTTTAAAATTTGATAAGTCAAAATATATTGTTAAAATTTTCGGTCGCCCAAACGATGAGATGCGTCGGGAGACTGTAGCAAAAGTTGCGTATTTCATTTGGGAGAGAAAAGGGGGAATAGGAATGCAAGAACTTGAGAATTGGGCGGAAGCAGAAAGGGTTGTTCGTGATTGGATAAGAATTTTTAGTGACGGATTTATAAAGATTTAACTTATTTCCTCAAATACCAACGCTCCTGCACCTAAAATCCCAGCTTTATTCCCAAGCTGTGCTGGAATTACAATTGCTTTTTCAGCGATTGGTTTTAATGCTCTTGATTTAACAGTTTCATTCATTGAGTCAAATAAAATCTTCCCTGCTTTTGCAACTCCGCCCCCAACTATTGCAACATTTATATCAAACAAATTCATCACTGAGGCAAGCATCACACCGACATAGAATCCTACTTTTTTCCATACATTTATCGCAAATTCATCACCTTGTTCAGCTGCAAGTGAGATTATGTATGGTTCAATTTTAGAAAGATCACCGTTTACAATTTCAACAATTTTTGAGTTTGGATTTATTTTAAGTTCTTCGGCAACCCAGGATGATAAATATCTTTGTCCAACATAAGCTTCAACACACCCATAATTTCCGCAATTACATTTCGGTCCATCAAAATTAATTGAGACATGTCCAATTTCACCGGCTCCACCGGTTGGACCGCGGTAAATTTTTCTATTAATTATAATCCCACCGCCAATTCCGGTTCCGAGCGTAACCATTATAAAGTTTGGATGTTTTTGACCAGCGCCGAATTTTGCCTCACCTATAGCAGCAACATTTGCATCATTATCAACGGTTGTCTTTAAACCTGTTATTTTCTCAACTTCTTTTGCTAAGTAAACAACTGTCCACCCTGGGAAATTAGGTGGATATTTGACCCCGCCTTGCGGATCAACTTGACCTGGTGCACCAATTCCAACTCCAATGATTTCTCCATTTTCAAAATTTTCATTAAGCTTGTTTACAATTTTTGAAATTTGCTCAATGACATGTGAAGGTCCTTTTTCAGCTTCTGTGGGGATTGAATCTTCAATAATGATATTGCCAGTTTCATCAACTATTCCGGCTTTTATAAATGTTCCGCCGAGGTCAACGCCGATTACAAATTTCTTCATTTGTTAACTTTTTTATTTTGTTTCCTTTTGCTCCAAAGGTTTTCAAGCCGTTCCTTTAAAATTTTTTCTCTACCAAGTTCTGTAGGTCTATAGTAAATTTTGTTTTTGAGTTCATCTGGTAAAAATTGTTGTTCAACGAAGTGCTCGGGGAAATCATGGCTATACTTATAATCCCTGCCATAGCCGAGTTCCTTCAGCAATTTTGTGGGTGCGTTTCTCAAGTGCAGTGGGACAGGAAGTTCTGGATATTTTTGAGCATCTTCAATCGCTTCTTCAATTGCAATGTATGCAGAATTACTTTTCGGACAGCTTGCGAGGTAAGTTGCAACCTGCGCAAGGATTATTCGTGCCTCGGGCATGCCAACATAGTCAACAGCGGTGAAACAGCTTGTCGCAAGTGTTAATGCGTATGGTTCGGCATTTCCAATATCCTCGCTTGCTAAAATTATCAGCCTTCTAGCGATGAATTTAGGGTCTTCACCCGCAAGTAACATTCTGGCAAGCCAATAAACCGCTGCATCTGGATCGCTTCCTCGTATGCTTTTTATAAAGGCGGAAATTAAATTATAGTGTTCCTCGCCTGACTTATCATACTTGAAATATCTGCGTTGAAATGCTTCGGAGATAATCTCCTTTGTCAAAAATATCTCGTTTTCCGGCGTTGGTTTAACAATTTTTAAAGCGATCTCAAGCGCGTTAAGCATAATGCGAGCATCTCCACCAGAATAAAGAAAAAGAAGGTCTCTGTCCTCAATATGGATTTTAAATTTTGAAAGTATCTCATCTTTGGTTAGAGCTCTTTCAAGAATTGTGTTAAGTTCCTTAACACCAAGTGGTTCAAGCACAAAAATTTGACATCGTGATAAAAGAGGTGAGATTATCTCAAAAGATGGATTTTCCGTCGTCGCTCCAATTAGTATTATCGTCCCATTTTCAACGCTATTTAAAAGCACGCTCTGTTGTGCCTTGTTAAACCTGTGAATCTCGTCTATGAAAAGAATCGTCCGCTTGGAATAGTATTTTAAATTTGTTTCGGCTTTCTCAATTACTTCCTTTACCTCTTTTGTCCCTGATAAAACTGCGTTTATTTGGTAAAAATCCGCATTTGCTCTCTCAGCTATGATTTTTGCAAGCGTTGTTTTTCCAGAACCAGGCGGACCCCAAAGAATCATTGATTGAATTTCCCCTGTTTCAATCATCACGCGCAGAGGTTTGCCTTCACCAACAATATGTTCTTGACCTACAAACTCATCAAGTGTTTTTGGTCTTATTCTATCTGCAAGGGGTGGGAGAACTTTTTCAAATTTCATTTCAAAAAGGAATTTACTTTACTTTTATTTTGAAAACTTCCTCTCCCTCCTTTGCCATGCCGTATTTTTCGCGAGCTATCTTCTCAACGGCTTTTGGATTCGTTTCAAGTTCATGAATCTTCTGCCTTAAAGAGGCATTTTCTTTTTCAATAAGCTCAATTTCTTTTTTCAATTTTGCCCTCTCAATCTCAAAATTTATCCGTTTTAAAATCCCTTTTTCTGCAAATATGAGGTAGATGAACAGAGCAATTAAAATTCCACCAAAGATTAAGTTTGCAGGATTTGAGAGAAATTTTTTCATTTCCACATATCCTTAAATGTTGCACTGGTAAAAATATAAAAAAGAAAACAAGAAGTAACAAATTTGGATATTTTCCAAAATTTGCTTAATTAATTAGCGGAAAAAATAAGTTATGCGAGGTGTGCGATGAAATATCTTCTTTTAATTCTCCTTTCTTTTCTCTTTGCAACACAAACAAATTTTCAAAAGGGAGGGGTTAAGAAAATGTTTTCAATTAAATCAACCGCTTTCAAAGACGGCGAAACCATCCCCAAAAAATTTACATGTGACGGTCAGGATTACTCCCCTGAGTTGAGCTGGGAAAATGCTCCTGCTGGGACCAAAAGCTTTGCTTTAATTTGTGAAGATCCAGATGCTCCTGGGAGAACATTTATACATTGGGTTATATACGATATCCCTGCGAATGTGACAAGACTTGCAGAAAATGTTAAGAAAGTTGGTCTCGTTGACGATAAGATTAAGCAGGGGATAAATGATTTTGACAGGATTGGATATGGAGGTCCCTGTCCACCACGGGGGCATAAACCACACCGTTATATCTTTAAGCTTTACGCGCTTGATGTTGAAACGCTCGGGTTAAATTCTGGGGCAACTGCTGAACAAGTTGAAGCAAAGGCAAAGGGACATATTCTTGGTGAAGCAAAAATAACAGGATTATATGGTCGTTAATATTTGAGTTTAATGAATATGAAAAGGATTCTTCTTATTCACACTGGTGGAACTTTTGGTATGGCTTTGAAGAATGGCACACTTGCCCCGAGTGCATTTATACAAAAAATTCTTGAATTTGTTCCCGAGCTGAAACAAATTGCAGAGATTGAATCACATATAGTTACAAACATTGATTCCTCAAACATTGGGATTGAGCACTGGATAAAAATTGCAGATGTGATATCAGATAATTATGAGCAATTTGACGGGTTTGTGATCACTCATGGAACTGATACGATGACTTATACTGCTTCCGCCCTTTCGTTTATGCTTGATGGACTATCAAAACCAGTTATTTTAACAGGCTCACAACGCCCGCTTTCAGAGATAAGAACAGATGCAAGGAACAATCTTATAAACGCAGTTGAGCTTGCAACCTATTCAATTCCTGAGGTTTGCATTTTCTTTAATAATAAACTGTTTCGCGGAAATAGAACTAAAAAAATTAATATCTGGGGGTTTGATGCATTTGATTCACCTAATTATCCACCGCTTGCTGAGGTTGGTGTTGGGATAGAAATTTATAAGGGGAATTTTTTAAAGCGTGAAAACAAGAATCTTGTTATCTCAAAAAATTTTTCTGATAAAGTCTTTTGTGTGAAAGTTTTTCCATCGCTGAAACTTGATTACCTTTTATCGTTGCTTGAAACAGATATAAAAGGATTTGTAATTGAAGCGTTTGGTTCTGGGAATTTGCCAAATATAGAGGAAAGGTCTTTAATCCCGTTTGTTAGAGAAGCAGTTAAGATGGGGAAGATAGTTGCAATTTCAACACAGGCAGTTTATGGTAAGGTTGATCTTACACTTTACCAATGTGGGAAAGATGCACTTGATGCGGGGGCATTAAGCTGTAAAGATATGACAACTGAAACAGCAATTGTTAAGTTGATGTTTCTATTTGGCAAATACGGTGATGATGTTGAAGTAGTTGTTAATGAATTTTACAGGTCAATTGCTGGAGAGATATCGGAAGATTGATTTTGGTTGTCAATTTAATTCTTCTATTGTGCGGATGAGATTTTCCCAGGAAAATTTTTCTTTTTCTTCTTCAATATTTCGGGAGAAAATCGGTCCGAGGTTCTCATTGAAAAATTTTACTATCGCTTGAGCTAATTTTTCTGGTGAGGGGTCAACAATTAAGCCAGTTATACCATCTTGCACAACCTCAGGGAGACCGCCGACATTTGTTGTGATAACGGGCTTGCTAAAATTGTAAGCAATTTGAACAATTCCGCTTTGTGTTGCTGAAAGATACGGTAGAACAACAAGATCTGAAGCAGAGAAGTAAATTTTCACATCTTCATTTGGAACATATTCACTTTTAAAAATTACAAAATCAGCTATTCCATCCTCTTCAACTATTTTGAAATACTTTTGCGGATTTTCATAAAATTCTCCAACGATGAGAAGTTTAACAGGAAATTCACTTAAGATAAATTTCATCGCCTTTAGAAGGACATCAAGTCCTTTGTATGCTCTGATGTAACCGAAGAACAGCAAGAGTTTTTCGTCAGGTTTAATGCCAAGAATTTTTCTCGCTTCGTTTTTATCAATAGCTTTACCAAAAATTTCATAAATTGGGTGGAAAACTTTTTTATATTTTGCTTTTGGTTTTATTTTGAGCAGATCCTCCTCAACTACGCTTGATTGAACGATGAAGTGGTCGGAAAATGCGAATGCAAATTTTGTTAGAAGTTTCCCGAGTGGAAATTTTTCATGAGGGGTGATGTTATGACAGAAGAAAATTATCTTCGCTTTAGAAAAAATTTTCACTATTGCTGAAATAGATCCAAAACAGGGTGCGAAGAACGGAAGCCAATATTTAAAGATTACAAGATCAGGTTTCTCTTTTACGATTTTAAAACCTGCGATTAGCCAGTTTAATGGGTTAATTGAATCAATTATTCTTTCGCTTTCAATTTTTTCAATCTCTGGTGATGTTTCAAATTGCGTTTTTCCGGGGAAAAGAAATTTTGGATATAATCTTTTAAAGTTAAAAATTTTTACGCTGTGATCTTTCTTCAATAGGTTTTTGTAAAGCAAACCTGTGTAATGCGCTATCCCACCACGATATGGATAAGCTGGTCCAATGATTATTATTTTCATTGATCAAAGGTGTATTTCCTTAATTGAGTATGTTTCAAGATGCTGGTAGGCTTTGGTTATCATTTCTCCAAGTAAGCCGATTGAGATGAATTGAACTCCCACAATTGTGAGCATTACGCCAAGGATAAATAAGGGTCTATTGCTAAGGGAGATATTTTCAATTAGCTTTAAAAGTGAAAGGTAAAATGTAATTCCAAAGCCAAGTAGGAAAACGGCAAGCCCAACGGTTCCAAAAAGATGAAGCGGTCGTTTGAAATATCTTGTTGTAAACATTACGGTTAAAAGATCAAGAAATCCTTTTAAAAATCTGCTTACCCCAAATTTAGTTTTTCCATATTTTCTCGGATGATGTTGTACAACGATTTCACCAATCTTATATCCAGCCCAATGTGCCAGGACAGGCAGATATCGGTGGAGTTCACCATAAACTTTTATATCCTGTGTAACCGATTTTTTATATGCTTTTAAGCCACAGTTGAAGTCGTGAATTTTTATCCCTGACAAGGTTGAAACGACAAAATTAAAAATTCTTGATGGTATCGTTTTTGTTAGTGGATCATATCTTTTCTTTTTCCATCCGGAGACAAGGTCAAATCCTTCGTTAAGTTTTTTGAGGAGGTTTGGAATTTCGTGAGGGTCATCTTGAAGATCTGCGTCCATAGTTATCACGACATCACCTTTTGCGTATTCAAATCCGATGGCGAGCGCTGCGGATTTTCCATAGTTTCTTCTAAAGCTTATGATTTTAACATTTTTGTCATTTTGGCGAATTTTCTTTAAAACATCAAGCGAGCCGTCGGTTGAGCCGTCGTCAACGAAAATTATCTCATAGTTATAGCGATTTGTTTTCACGACCTCTTTTATTTGGTCATAAAGTTCGGGCAGTGATTCAACTTCATTATAAAGTGGAATCACAATTGAAATAAGCTGTTTATCTTGCCTTTTTCTGACTTGCATTTTTTAGTTGATATTAATTTGCCTGCGATAAAAAATAACTTAAAGTGGTGACTTTTCAAAATTTGCTATTCAGTTGCGTTGGACTTGATGATATTTTGATATTTGACTTTTATTTTTTTAACTTTAGAATGAATAAATAAAAACATAAGGAGCACTTGCATGAAGGTAGAAAAAACTCAAGAGGGATATTTCAAGCTTGTTGCTTCTTACAAAAAGGAATCGGGGGGATGGGCGTGGATAATCCACAGAATCTCTGGACTTGCTCTAACAGCTTATCTTTATGTTCATATTTACGCCTTATCAACATTGACGAAAGGTAAAGAAGCTTTTGATGCGGAGATGGCTTTATTTCAAAAACCGCTTTTTAAACTCCTTGAATGGTTGTTATTTGCTTTTGTTCTTGCTCATACTTTAAATGGAATCAGAATTGTGCTTGTTGATTTTGGGAGGGGGGCGTATTACCATAAAAAGGCTTTTGCTTACCTTATGATTATTGGAATCATTGCATTTCTTGTCATGGGTTATTTCATATTCAGCCATGAGATAGGACAAATTTTTGCCGGCTTAATTTAAAAACCTAAAACAAACCTTGGAGGTTTTAAAATGTCATTTAAGTATTATGGTTCAAGGAAGAGTGGATCAATCGGTTGGCTTCTTCAAAGGATAACAGGGATATTTTTGATTTTCGCAATGGTTGGACACTATATACTTATGCACTATACTCCTGAGACAGGACATTCCTATGAGCAGTCAATTGCAAGGTTTTCAAATGCTTACTGGAAGATGTTTTATCTTACCTTTATAACTTTAGGTTTGTGGCATGGATTAAACGGTGTATGGTCAATCTTGAGAGATTTTAAGATGAAACCATGGGTTGCGATTACGCTTTTTGGAATAATAGTTGTTTCTGGGATTGCTTTTTGGGTTCTTGGTGTAAGCACAGCTTTAAAATTTTAAAGCACTTTTAAAACAAAATCTCAAGAGGTGTAAAAAATGATTCATCAATTTGATGCAGTAATAGTCGGCGCAGGTGGAGCTGGGCTTCGTGCAGCACTTGAAATTCCAGAAGGTTATACCTGCGCTGTCTTAACAAAGGTTTATCCAACAAGGTCACATACAGGGACAGCTCAAGGTGGTGTTTGTGCAGCACTTGGAAACGAGGAAGAGGATTCATGGGAATATCACTTTTTTGATACTGTCAAAGGAAGTGATTTCCTTGGAGATCAAGATGCGATTGAGATAATGTGTCAAGATGCAATTCGTGCGATAATTGAGCTTGAACATATGGGGATGCCATTCTCAAGAAATGAAAAAGGTTTAATCGCTCAAAGACCATTTGGGGGACATACAAAACCAAAAGATCCGAATAATCCATTTGGAGAGAGAGTGCCTGTTAAAAGAGCTTGCTTTTCAGCTGATAGAACGGGACATGTTATGCTTCAAACTCTTTATGAGAATTGTATAAAAAGAGGTGTTCAATTTTTCCCAGAATTTTTTGTAACTGATTTAATTGTTCAAGATAACATTGTTCGTGGTGTTGTAGCAATTGAAATAGCAACAGGTGAGATTCACATCTTTCACGCTAAAACAGTTATGTTTGCAACTGGTGGATATGGTAGAGTTTACAGGATAACTTCAAATGCCGTTGTTGGGACAGGCGATGGTTTCGCAATTGTATATCGCAGGGGAATTCCTCTTGAGGATATGGAATTTGTTCAGTTTCATCCGACAGGGCTGTGGCGTCTTGGGATACTTGTCTCTGAAGCAGCAAGGGGTGAGGGTGGAGTGTTAAGGAATAAGTTTGGAGAAAGGTTTATGGAAAAATACGCTCCCACAATTAAAGATCTTGCTCCAAGAGATGTCATATCAAGGGCAATGTATACAGAAATTCGTGAAGGCAGGGGAATTCAAGGACCTGATGGAACTTATTATCTTTTGCTTGATCTGACGCATCTTGGTGCTGAAATCATAAATAAGAAACTCCCAGAGATAACTGGTTTTGCGAGGATTTATCTTGGGGTTGATCCACTAAAGGAACCAATACCTGTTCAGCCAACGACACATTATGCAATGGGCGGTATCCCAACAAATGTTGATGCTGAAGTCGTAATTGATGATAAGGGGACAAAAATAGAAGGATTTTACGCCGCCGGTGAAGTTGCATGTGTTTCAGTCCATGGTGCAAACCGACTTGGAACAAATTCGCTTCTTGACATAATTGTTTTCGGTCGCCGTGGCGGAAAGAAAATGGCTGAATACATCAAGGAACATGATTTCCCACCGCTTCCAAAAGATTCCGATGAATGGACGAGAAAAACAATTGAAAGAATTTTAAACAGCAATGGGAAAGAGCGCGTTTCAAGGATAAGAAAAGAACTTCAGGATGTGATGATGGATAAGGTTTCTGTATTCAGGACAGGAGATAGCATTAAAGAAGCAATTGAAAAAATAAAAGAGTTGAAAGAAAGATATAAAGAGATTAAAATTGATGACAAAGGCAAAAAATTTAACACAGATTTAATTGAGGCAATTGAACTCGGTAATTTACTTGACACGGCTGAGGCGATTGCTTATAGTGCCTTAAACAGAACTGAAAGCAGGGGAGCTCATTATCGCGAAGATTATCCAAAACGTGATGATCAAAACTGGTTGAAGCACACGCTTATTTATAAAAATGAAGAAAAAGAGCCAATCATAAAATACAAACCTGTTGTCATAACAAAAAT
>NZ_CZVH01000088.1:0-8411 GCF_001458555.1 Candidatus Kryptobacter tengchongensis
GGTTTACAAGGTTTCTTGATAAATTTGTCAAGATGTTCTCCTAAATTCACCGGGGGAACAACATAAGGACCTATAGCAGCTGGAGTTAGGTCAATTGCGATTTTCCCAAGCTCTTCATAAATCGGAGCATTTTGAAGATGTGCCCTCGCACTTGTTGCCTCAAATATAATTTTAACCTGCTCAACAACATCTTTCCTTTTTAAAAATCCCTCTATTCCCTCATAAGTCGTTTCAATCCCAAGCCTCTTTGCCCGCGCAAGCCCATCAGAACTTGGATCTATCCCGATCATCATAACTGGTTCAAGATTTTTTGAATATCGCAGAATTTTTATCAAAAGATCAGTCCCTATGTTCCCACTTCCAACAATCGCACATTTAACTTTCCCATTTTGCATTTTTAACTAAAATTTTGTTGGAAAATATTCATCAAGGTCAATCTCATCAGGAGTTTTGATGTTTAACCTGATAAGGTGCTTTAAATACTCGTTTATCTTTCGCCTATCCTCTTCGGTATCTGCAACAAGAGTAATTTTGTTTCTAACCCTGAAGTCTTCAAATATCTCGTATGGCATCACAAGTTCACCTGATTCAAGCCAATCTGAATAATGTGAAAGTCTAAACTCAACAAATTTATCAAGAAACCTTGTAAACCTTGCATACATGATTTAATTTCACTCAAATTTTACACTCACGCTTCCAAGTTTTTGAATTGATACTTTGAAAAAATCACCTTTCTTCGGGACCACAAGTTGGGCAAGCGCCCCTGAAAGGATGATCTCACCAGCTCTTAAATACTCGCCAAATTCTGAAAGTTTATTTGCAAGCCATGCGACTGCCTTTACAGGATTTCCAAGTGAAGCTGCACCAGCTCCAGAAACAACAACTTCACCATTCTGCTCAAGTATCATCCCCAAACATCTAAAATCAAGATTATCAACCAATGTCTTCTTACCGCCAAGAACAAACAAACCGGAAGAAGCATTATCTGCAATTGTATCTTGAATTTTTATTTTCCAATCTTTTATTCGGCTATCAACTATTTCAATTGATGGAACAACGAAGGCTGTGGCTCTTAAAACATCTGCTTCCGTAACTCCAGGTCCACTTAAATCCTTTTCCATTACAAATGCAATCTCACCTTCAACCCTTGGCTGAATTAAACTGCTAAGCTTGATCACTCCCCCATCCTCAACATACATCGTATCAAAAAGATAACCGAAATCAGGCTGGTTTACATTAAGCATTCTCTGAACTGCAAAACTTGTAATCCCAATCTTCTTCCCCTTGATCGTCCAACCGTTTTTTAACTTCCTCTCAACATTTTTAAGTTGAATTTTATAAGCATCCTCAATTGTCATGCTTCCATTTCTTGATGTCAACGGCTCAATAGGGGTTAAGTTAACCTCAGCTGAGTATAGTTCATCTGCAAAAATTTCAATATAATTTGACATGAAAATAATTTAAATTGGTTTTACCTTTATCTCGCCTGACCTACAGTTTTATGCACACATTTTTAAGCTCCGTATAGAATTCAAAACTATAAATTCCACCTTCCCTTCCGATTCCGCTCATTTTCATCCCACCAAATGGGGTTCTCAGATCTCTCAAAAACCATGTGTTAATCCATATGACGCCAGCTTCAATTTGCCCAGCAACGCGATGTGCTCTTGTTAAATCTTTTGTCCAAATCGTTGCGCTAAGCCCATAATGCGTATTGTTTGCTCTCTCAATAACTTCCTCTTCTGTATCAAATGGTGAGATAGTTACAACTGGACCAAAGATTTCTTCTCTTATAACTCTGCAGTTATCATTTAACCCCACGATTACGGTAGGTTCAAGCCAATTTCCAGACTTAAATTTTTCAGGAAGGTGCTCTGGCGTTTTACCTCCTGTTAAGATTTTGCCACCGTCTTCAATTGCTATTTCAAGGTAGGTGCGCACCTTTTGAAGGTGCTCTTCACTTATCAACGCCCCCATATCAGTTTCCGGATCAAGCGGATCTCCAACTTTAACTTTTTTAGCACGCTCAACAAGTTTTTCAACAAACTCATCATAAACTTTTCTCTCAACATAAATCCTTGAACCACACAAGCAAACCTCACCCTGATTGGAAAAACTTGACTGAATCGTTACATCAAGCGCCTGCTCAATATCTGCGTCAGCAAAAATTATATTTGGATTTTTACCCCCAAGTTCAAAGGACAGTTTTTTAAGATGCTGTGAAGCAGTTCGCATTATAGTTTGACCTGTGGTTGTCTCCCCTGTAAGCGAGATCAATTTTACCTCTGGATGTGCAACAATAAACTCACCTGCCGAATTAGGACCAAAACCATGAACAACATTTAAAACCCCATCCGGAAGCCCAGCCTCAGCTGCTATTTCCGCAAGTTTTGTCGCAGTTATCGGTGTGAGCTCAGAGGGCTTTATTATACATGTATTTCCAGCTGCAAGACACGGAGCAACCTTCCAGGTAGTCAGCAAAAGTGGAAAATTCCATGGTGTTATTAATCCTGCAACACCAACTGGACGCCTCAAAACATAATTTATCGCCCCGCGATCATCCGTCTCATAAAACTCTGTATGAACATACTTCGCAAACTCAGCGAAGAAAGAAAAATTATAAGACGCCCGCGGCACCTCCATCCCCTTTGAAAGCTTTATCGGCTTCCCAACATCTATTGACTCAAGATATGCAAGCTCATCAAGTTTATCCATAATAAGCTCCGAAATCCTCATCAAATACTTACTTCTCTCTTTAACAGGCATTTTCCCCCAAACTTTAAAAGCCTCAACCGCTGATTTAACCGCCATTTCAACATCTTCTTTGCCACTTTCAGGAACAGTTGCGATAACCTCATTCGTTGCAGGATATCTGCTCTCAAACCTTTTACCACTCACTGAATCAACAAATTTACCACCAATGAAATTCTTAAGCTCAAGAACTTTACCGATAACCCCAACTTTATGTGTTAATTCATTTAACTCATACATCCCAACATTCCCCAATCTATATTTTTAAGCTCTTCTGAAATTAACTTTGCAGTTTTAATCACATATTTTGAATACTCATCATAGACTTCTTCATTTATTCGGCTTGATGGTCCAGAAATACTAACCGCTGCTATTACTTTCCCCTCACCATTAAAAACGGGCGCCGCAATACATCTTAAGCCATCTTCAATCTCTTCATTGTCAATCGCATAACCTCTTTCCCTGATCCTTTTCAATTCCTCAAAAAACTTTTTCCGATTCGTTATCGTGTTTTTTGTAAATTTTTTCAACCCCTTCTCCTTTATAATTCTTTTAACATCCTTTTCAGGCAAAAAAGCAAGCATTGCCTTACCAAGCCCCGTGCAATGTGCAGGAAGTCGCTTCCCAACTTCCGAAATTATAACAAAATTCCTATCGGCAATTATTTTATCAAGATACGCAACCTCCCCGTTTTTAAGCGTTGCAAAATGAACAGTCTCGTTCAAATACCAATGCAAATCCTCAAGATACTTTCTCGCTCTATCCACCATAATTTTCTTTAACGACACACTATTCCCAAGTTCGTAAAGTTTAAGTCCTAACCTGTATTTCCCTGTCTCGCTATTTTTTTCAATAACCCCAATTTTCTCCAGCGAGCGAAGAAATCTATGAACAGTGGCTTTATGCATCTTTAAAATTTTACTTATCTCCCCAACCCCAAACTCAAATTTCCCCCCATTTTGCGAGAAAACAGATAAAATTGCAAACGCTTTCTCAACTGAGTTATTTTTTTGTGCGATGGACATGAACTTTCAAATTATCTTTTATCCAGAATTAAGATAAAAAATATCCCAATTCATGTCAATAGCCGATAATTTCACTGTTTCACTATGTTAAACAATGAGTTAAATTACGAAACGCAAAGATTACTTTATAACCCCTATAATAAAACAAAAAACCCTTGCTCCCAAAGGGTAGCAAGGGCAATTAAAAGGAATATTATCCGGCAATATAACTCCCTTACTTAAGCAACACCATTTTTTTCACATTTATATAGTTCTCTGCAATCATACTATAAAAATATATCCCACTTGGCAACTTTGCACCTGAAGCATCTGTACCATCCCATATAACTTTATATGCTCCTGGTTTAAGATTTTCATCCACAAGATTCTTTACAACCCTCCCAAGAATATCATAAATTACTATCTTAACATTTGTCTCCTTTGGAACATCAAACTTGATTAAAGTCGTCGGGTTAAACGGATTCGGATAATTTTGATAAAGTGCAAATTCCTTCGGTATCTCACTGTATTCAGAAACCAAGACAGGTTTTTTCCTCAATATAATATTAAATATCTGATTTGAACTTGTCTCCGCACCCTTTGAATCAAACGCTATAACTCTCCACTGTCCTGTAATCACCGTATCTGTTCCCAAGAAGTATGGCAAAATCTCTGAATAAGTTAGATTATATGAATTTGTAGTTAATGAATCCCGCTTAAATAACCTGCCTGTTGATGGAAAATAAATTTGAAATCTATACATTACAGAATCTGGGGGCACGTTCAAATCCATGCTTTTATCCCATGTAAATGTTAATAAAGTATCGCCAAACAAAAATTGAAAACTATAATTATCCCCCGGGGATGTTAAACTAAATGCTGATGGTGGCAAATTTATAGGTATAAAATCTGTATAAAATCTTGGCAAAATTTGATACCCATCATTCGGCGGGATTTTATTTGTAAATTGACTTGCTATCCCAACTACACTTACAGGGTATTGAACCTCCCTCTGCCCATCAATATCAGTATCACGATCTATCCTTATTAGTATTGTATCTTGTTTATCAAATGATACAAATAATAAATTTGCATCCGAATTTACCCCGGGCCATGTTCCACTCGCTTTCCAAAGTGAATCAACCCTTATTAAACGACCCTCATATGCCTCAGCATTTGCAAGGTAATTTCTTACACTTATTCTAACAGGCGAAGGAATTTGGTTACCTTTTGAAATTAAAATAATACCGCTACTATCAAATGGCGAGATTTCAGTTAAACCTCTAAATTGAATTATTTTACCTACAACCCTAATCCTATCACCAGGGTCAAGATTAACTACCTGACCACTTAAAAATACATTTATACCACCAGTCCCATCCTGTATATAATATGATGAGCTACCCGCTGAAGCAGTATAATTTATTGATGTTACTATTCCTTCAACTGCTAAAATCTGATCTAATTTATCAGGTACATAATTACTATCTGCATCAACCCGAGCTTCACTTATGTTAACTAATTGCACTGATCCAACCGTATAATCAACATTATAAGTTATTGTGTCTTTCCCATTTTGATAATCAAGAAAATTAGCTTTAATGACTCTAATTTTACTAGTAAAATTACTAGACTTAACTCTAAAACTCAAAACCCCCAAAAGACCAGAACCACTTACATATTTACTTGAATCCTGTGACCTAAGCAATGTCGCAAAAACTACCTCTCCAGGGGTTACCTCGTTACTTATTTCAGTGAATAACGAACCACCATTTAACCTTAAAACATTGACTTCACCTGATATATTACTATTTGCTGTTGCTGTAAGAAATTGGAAATAACTTGTATCATAACCAATCCTAAAATCATAAGCTATCAACCCAGCAAGGGAATCCCCTCTAATTTCAAAATACAAAGTATCCCCAGCTCTAAATGGATAATAAAATTGGACTAAATTTTGATTACCAGCTTTAGTATTAAAATCAATAAAAACCCTTGCTCTTTGATTCTGCCCACCATTTGTAATAAAGGTTGTAAACAAAACTAACAAAATAATTTCAAAAACCTTCTCATATCTACCCCATTCATTTTATTTTTTAATTTAAAAACCCCTCCCCATCTATAGGGGAGGGGTTCAATTTAAATCTTACTTCAACAATACCATCTTCTTAACATCCACAAATTTATCAGCCACTATCCTATAGAAATAAATCCCGCTTGAGAGTATCTCACCATTATCATTCCGCCCATCCCAGGTTATCTTATATACTCCAGGCTTTAAATCCTCATCAACAAGCGTCCTAACTTGTCTGCCCATAATATCATATATTACCACCTTAACTCTTGCTTCTTTCGGGATATCAAACCTTATAGTTGTTGATGGGTTAAACGGATTTGGATAGTTCTGCATAAGAGCGAATTTCTTCGGAATAATATTCGCTTCATAGGAAACATTGTTCAATAAGCCTGCTTCATCATTATTGGTAATCACAACAATATCATTGATTTCTATCCTCGCCGGCTCAGATGGGTCTTTAACCTTAATCACAAGACTCACAAGCTCCGGTTCGGAGGAAACCTCCGCCAGCGAGACGCCAGCGACAAGCCTTCCGCTGGCGGAAGCTTTCTCAACAAACAAGCCAAATTCCTTGCCCCCATCTACTCTCTCAATCTCTCCATTCTCAATCTTTATGTTAAACTGATAACCTTTCAAATTTGATACCCCAGTAAGCTTCAATATTGCGCTCACCCTCTCACCTTCAAGTGTCTCAGTATCTATCTTTATATCACCCTTCAAATATCCAAGCTTTTCAGGTACATTCACTTTGCTTGAAACTGATGTACCAAAAACTTTGCTGAATTCTACAAGATCATAGATATTAATTTGCCCATCACGATTGAGATCAAAAACAACGTCATACTCACCATCACTTGAACCTAAACCATAGAACTTGGAAAAGATCACAAGGTCAAAAACATCCACTCTCCTATCTGAATTGAAATCACCAACCACTGAATTATCAACAGCAATAGCTTTATTTGGAGCTGATGGCTCAGAATCATTTCCACCATCGGTTGCCCTAATTACATAAGTATTGAGCTCTCTGTTGAGCGCATTAAATCTGTACTCTTTAACACCAGCTGGAATCGTTGCTATAAGCTTCCCTGTACCGTCATAAATATTGTAACCACTTACAAGCGGTATCCTTTGAGTACCGGCCCAGGTTGTAAATTCAATAAACTTACCATCATCAGGTGAAAGCTCAAACCTCGCAATCAAACCTAAACCATTATCCGCAGGATCATCAACCACAATAAACTTGCCAGGTGCAGCAGGTGGCGTCAAATCAGCCGGAAGCTTCGCGCTACCAAGGTATACAAGCCCTGAGATAACTGACTCTATACCCGGCAACGCACCTTCACCCTTGAGGCTAAGATTTGCAACAATATAATTATTGATATTCTCAATCTTCAATGGTTCAGCTTCCCTACCAGAAGCTTTATCGCCAGCAACTGCAACTATAAAGTAATCGTAAACAAGCGTATCAAGTGGTATTGGAACAAATCTTACAGCTATTGTATCTCCGCTCACCGTATTCTTTGAAGGTGGCACAAAGCTAAATACCGGATACAGTGGTGCCCCAGCATCACCAGCAAGGCGACGATAAATCTCATACCTTGTCACCTGAATATATCCTTCCTTGTATTCACTGCTGAACGGATCATTGCTTGAACGCTTAAACTTAGCTTCAAGTATAGCACCCTGAATCTGCGCCGGAAGAGCTGTAACACTACCACTTGGTGAAGCTACCGTAACTGCATATGTGAGATTTTGAAGACCGGTCTGAGTATTAACATTACCAGCTGCATCAGTGACCACACCAGAGCCAGAAAATCTTACCTTATATTCACCACTTGCACTTGACACAAAATAGTTATTGTCAAAGAATACACGCGCCGTTCTCCCACCATCAAGCAACTTAACCGAAGTCATTTGATTATTATTAAGAATACGACCAGTTGAGGCAATTTGAAATTCAAGATCCGCACCACTAAATGTAGCTGATTTAACAGGTTCACTGAACCTAACTTCTACAACATTTGGCGCAACGATCTTTGTAAGCGGAGTATTCATAATAGCCGGTCCAGCCTTGTCTGTCTCAACAATATCAGCAGATGTCACATTAACCAGATAATTAGGTTTGAAATCAGCAATAGTTGAACCTGTTACTGTTACATCAGGCATTTCACCAGTATCTCCCTCATCACCTGGAATCTCATCAAAAACAAAAGGCACTCTGTCAGACGATACCGATGCAAAACCAAATAACGAAGCCCTAACATTACTCCTTCCACTTACTACCCATGTTGTCACCGGATTCCCTCTCTTGCCAAGTCCAAGATTTCCATCAACTGAAAGTAAGTTTATATCTTCACTAAAGTAAACAACCATGCTATCAAGTTTACCATTATTATTTCTATCATAAAATTCAATCTTAGTAACTGTAGGCGGTATCCTATCATCAATTGAAATCTTTGTCGCCCCACCAAAATTAATAGCTATATTGTCAGCAGCATCCTTTATAATATTATTTTGAAGCACCCCAATTTTCTCCAGCGAGCGAAGAAATCTATGAACAGTGGCTTTATGCATCT
>NZ_CZVH01000089.1:0-8406 GCF_001458555.1 Candidatus Kryptobacter tengchongensis
TAAAATGTGCAGTATAAAACCCTTTCACAAATCTAATTTGTATATTTGCTTGTGGAGGGGCTACGGTATCTGTTCTTTTTAAAGAGCGTCTGTCCTCGGGTTAGCAAAGCGATTCCCTTTGGCAGATACCGTTAATAATTATTTTGTGAAAGGGTTTTATACTGCACATTTTAAATATTTTATATTCGCCTTTATATTTTCCCGCCTTGGGATCGCGGGCAGTATTGAGGGGTTATGGTTAATTACTTAAAGTATCCTTCCTCGTATCTTTCTTCGGTACTTTAATTAACATTTCCCCGATTACGAACCCGAAGACAAATTTCTTAGCGCTTGATTGTAAAAAATTTGGGAAATTATCAAAACGAAGGACTCATTGTCAGTTTTTCCAGAGTTAATTGAAATGACAAAGATATTAATGTTAAGTAAATGACGCTGATTTAATGTTCTCAACCCTTTTTTAAGGATTGAAAGAAAGGGTGGGCAAATGAGCCGAAAGGATCTGTTCTGTCTTGGCGAAGATGAAAAATTAATTTAAAATTAAATTGAAAGGAGAAAAGCCATGAAGAAAAAAGTTTTATTCTCGCTTGCTTTATTCACTTTTTTAATCTTCAACCTTTTACTATCTCAAAATCCTGAGTGGATTAATCTCACTACTTTTGGCAATTATGTTAATTCCTTAACTATTCAAGGTAACTCTGTGTGGATTGGCACTGAGGGTGGTGGACTTGTAAAGTTGAATATGAATACCGCTGAGAAGGTTTTTTACGACATATTAAATTCTGGTTTACCAAATAATGATGTTAGATCAATAGTAGTGGATGATTTGGGAAACAAGTGGATTGGGACTTTTGGAGGTGGTTTGGCAAAATTTGATGGAGTGAATTGGACAGTTTATAACACATCAAATTCCAGTTTGCCATTTAATAGAATTGTCGCAGTAGTATTGGATAAATCAGGAAACAAATGGATTGGGACATATGGAGTGGCAAAATTTGACGGTGTAAATTGGACTTCTTATACCTCGTATAATTCAGGTTTGCCAAGTAATTATGTCACGACAATAGCAATAGACGATTCAGGAAACATATGGATTGGAACATATAGTAGCGGTTTAGTAAAGTTTGACGGTGTAAATTGGTCGGTTTATAACACATCAAATTCCGGTCTGCCATCTAATCGAGTTCAAGCAATAGTTGTAGATCGTTCGGGAAATAAGTGGATTGGAACTTCGTGGGGGTTGGCAAAATTTGACGGAGTAAAATGGACTGTCTATAAAACATCAAATTCCGGACTGCCAAGTAACGATATTACAACGATAGCAGTCGACGATTCGGGGAATAAATGGATTGGGACATATAGCGGTGGTTTGGCAAAATTTGACGGTGTAAAATGGACTGTTTATAAAACATCAAATTCTGGATTACCATCCGATCAAATTAGAGCAATAGTTTCAGATAATTCTGGAAATAAGTGGATTGGAACATATGGCGGTAGTTTAGCAAAGTTTGATGGAGTAAACTGGACTGTTTATAAAACATCAAATTCCGGTCTGCCGGATAATCGTATTAATGCGATATTGATAGATAATTCAGGAAGCAAATGGATCGGAACATATGAAGGCTTAGCAAAGTTCTATGGTGTAAACTGGACTGTTTATAACAAATCAAATTCGGGTTTGCCGGATAATTATGTTTCTGCAATAGCAGTAGATGACTCTGGTAATAAGTGGATTGGAACACCTGGAGGTTTGGCAAAGTTTGATGGTGCAAAGTGGACTGTTTATGGGAAATGGAATTCTGGTTTGCCAAATAATGTTGTTAATGCTATAGCAATAGATGGGCAGGGGAACAAATGGATTGGGACATTGGAAGGATTAGCAAAGTTTGACGGAGCAAACTGGACAGTTTATAAAACTTCAAACTCAGGTCTGCCAAGTGATAGTGTTCTTGCTATCG
This sequence comes from Candidatus Kryptobacter tengchongensis, assembly GCF_001458555.1. NCBI lineage: Bacteria > Pseudomonadati > Candidatus Kryptoniota > Candidatus Kryptobacter > Candidatus Kryptobacter tengchongensis. The sequence goes on from NZ_CZVH01000089.1 coordinate 1,956, forward strand.
CGATAGATGGGCAGGGTAACAAATGGATTGGAACATGGGTGAAAGGGTTAGCAAAGTTTGATGGAGTAAATTGGACTGTTTATAACATTTCAAATTCAGGTCTGCCAAAGAATTATGTTCTTGCTATTGCGATAGATGGGCAGGGAAACAAATGGATCGGGACAGGTGGGGGATTAGCAAAGTTTGATGGGGTAAACTGGAGGGTTTATAACACTTCAAATTCAGGTCTGCCAGATAATTCGGTTTATGCAATTGCGATAGATGGGCAGGGTAACAAATGGATTGGGACATATGGTGGAGGATTAGCAAAGTTTGATGGAGTGAATTGGACAGTTTATAACACATCAAATTCAGGTCTGCCGGTTAATTATATTAAGGCAGTAGCGATAGACAATTTAGGGAACAAATGGATTGGGACGAGTGAAAGGGGGCTTGCTGTATATCGCGAGGGAGGAGTTATACTTGATGTTTATGAGAGAAAAGAGAATGTGATTCTAGAGGGATTTACACTTTACCAGAATTATCCAAATCCGTTTAACCCTGCGACAACAATTGAATTTGACATCGCAAAGAGGACAAGGGTTAAGCTTGTTGTTTATGATATCCTTGGCAGAGAGGTTAAAACGCTTGTTAATGATGATTTTGAGATTGGTAGATACAGGGTGAATTTCAACGCGCTGGGTTTGCCAAGCGGCGTATATTTTTACAAGATTGAGGCTGGTAATTTTGTAAGTGTAAAGAAGATGATATTAGTTAAGTGATTGGCTTATACTCCTGACACTTCTAACTTTTCACCCCCCCTCTATGAATATAGAGGGGGGTAGGGAGTGAGTAAAATCAAAGGTTAAAAAATAACAACATAAGACTGGAGGAGAGATGAAGGTAGTGGAAATAATAGCAATTTTAGCGTTTTCAGTCTCAGTTGCTTTTTCAGGCGGGAGTTTTACAGATGAAAAACCAGAGATCTTCGTGCAATTAGGACATACGGATGATGTTACTTCAGTAGCCATAAGTTCAGATGGTAAGTATATTGTTTCTGGAAGTCAGGATAAAACCATCAAGCTTTGGGACATATCAACAGGCAGAGAAATTAGAACATTTAAAGGACATACAGATTGGATTACTTCGGTAGCCATAAGTCCAGATGGTAAGTATGTGATTTCTGGAAGTTATGATAAAACTCTAAAAATTTGGGATATATTAACGGGGCGAGAGATTAGAACATTTGCGGGGCATACGGATAAAGTCACTTCAGTAGCCATAACCCCAGATGGTAAGTATATTGTTTCTGGAAGTCAGGATAAAACCATCAAGCTTTGGGACATATCAACAGGCAGAGAAATTAGAACATTTAAAGGACATACAGATTGGATTACTTCGGTAGCCGTAAGCCCAGATGGTAAATATGTGATTTCTGGAAGCAACAGTTGGATTATCAAGCTATGGGACATATCAACTGGCAAAGAGATACGAACATTTGCGGGGCATGAGGGTTTAGTTACTTCAGTAGCTATAAGCCCAGATGGTAAGTATGTTGTCTCTGGAAGTTCGGATAATGCCGTTAAGCTTTGGGACATATCAACAGGCAGAGAAATTAGAACATTTAAAGGACATACAGATTGGATTACTTCGGTAGCCGTAAGCCCAGATGGTAAATATGTGATTTCTGGAAGCAACAGTTGGATTATCAAGCTATGGGACATATCAACTGGCAAAGAGATACGAACATTTGCGGGGCATGAGGGTTTAGTTACTTCAGTAGCTATAAGCCCAGATGGTAAGTATGTTGTCTCTGGAAGTTCGGATAATGCCGTTAAGCTTTGGGACATATCAACAGGCAGAGAAATTAGAACATTTAAAGGACATACAGATTGGATTACTTCGGTAGCCATAAGTCCAGATGGTAAGTATGTTGCCTCTGGAAGTCAGGATAAAACTATCAAGCTTTGGGACATATCAACTGGGATGGAAATTAGAACATTTAAAGGGCATGCGTTTCAAGTTACTTCGGTAGCCATAACCCCAGATGGTAGATATGTTGTCTCTGGAAGTTGGGATAAGACCATTAAACTTTGGGACATATCAACGGGTATGGAAGTTATAACATTTAAAGGACAACCAATTGAAAAAATTAAAGCAGTAGCTATAAGTCCAGACGGGAGATATGTTATCTCTGGAGAAGCGGGTTGGACGCTTAGGCTATGGGATATCAACACAGGCAAAGGAATTAGAACATTTAAACAAACAAGTTGGATTACTTCAGTAGCCATAACCCCCCATGGTAAGTATGTTGTTTTTGGAGGTTCAGGTGGGACCATTAAACTTTGGGACATATCAACAGGCAGAGAAATTAGAACATTTGAAGGACATACAAGTGAGATTACTTCGGTAGCCATAACCCCAGATGGTAAGTATGTTGTCTCTGGAAGTTGGGATAAGACCATTAAACTTTGGGACATATCAACGGGTAGAGAAATTAGAACATTTGAAGGACATGGGGATTATGTTACCTCAGTGGCTGTAAGCCCGGACGGTAGGTATGTGATTTCTGGAAGCGAAGATGGAACCGCTAAGCTCTGGGATATAACAACTGACAGAGAAATTAGAAAATTTGAAGGATATGCAGGTAGAATTACAGTAGCCATAAGCCCAGATGGTAAGTTTGCTATCATTGGAGATTTGAATGGTAATCTCATACTTTGGCGCGGATCAGTGTTTTCTACATTTGAAAAACTTACAAATCGGGTTGAAATAAACGATTGGGTTAACTCAATAGCCATAACTCCAGATGGTAAGTATGTAATTTCTGGACACGGAGATAAAACAATCAGGCTTTGGGACATATCAACAACAAAGGAGATAAGGAGATTTGATGGACATACAGATGAGGTTACTTCGGTATCTATAAGTTCAGAGGGTAGATATGTAGTTTCAGGGAGTTATGATGGCACAATTCGGATGTGGGATATCAACACGGGCAAGGAGATTGCACAGTTTATCGGTTTTGAAGATGGGGAATGGGTGGTTATAACCCCTGAGGGTTATTTCAATGCATCAGAAAATGGAGCAAGGTATATAAATGTTAGCATTGGTAAAAATGTTTATTCAATAGACAATTTCTTTGAGAAGTTTTGCAATCCTGTTTATGTTGCTTCTGTTTTACAGGGCAAGAGGGTTGAGGTTGTTGCTGATATAAGACAGGGGGTATTGGCGCCACCCGAGGTGAAGATAGTTTATCCGATGGCGGATGCTACTTTAAGCACGGATACACTTACAGTCACGATTTACGCAAGGGATATGGGGGGTGGTATAGATGAGATAAGGCTTTATCACAACGGGAAGGTGGTGGGGGAGGAGAGAAGGGGTATAAAGCTTGTCTCGGGCGAGGGTGAGGTTGTCAAAAGTTACAGTGTGACCCTTGTTGATGGGGTAAACATTTTCAGGGCGGTTGGTTTCAGCAGGGATAGGACTGAGTCTAATCCCTATGAGATTGTTGTGAAGTTAACAGCTCCAAAGAAGGATGTTTCACTTTATGTTTTTGTTGTTGGGATAAATAGGTATAAGAACACATCTTTGAATCTAAACTATGCTGAGTCGGATGCAAGATCAATAGCCCAGTTTTTCAGGGAGAGGGGTGGGAGGTTATTCAAGGAGGTTAAGATTATAGAGCTTTACAACGAGTATGCGACTAAGGATGCTATAATTTCAAATCTCGGGGGTCTTGGTTCTACTAATCCACAGGATGCGGTGGTGGTATATTTGGCTGGGCATGGTGAGAATGCAAGAGGGGAGTGGTATTTTATACCCCATGAGTTAACATATCCTGAGCGGGAGGAGGAGTTGATCAATAGAGGTGTTTCATCTCGGGAGTTGGCTGATTTGATAAGGGGTATAGGTGCGCAGAAGGTTCTTGTGATGATAGATGCGTGTAAGTCAGGTGGTTTGGTTTTAGCCATGAGGGGGCTTGAGGATAGGAAGGCACTTTCTCAGCTTTCAAGGTCAACTGGTGTCCATGTGATAGCAGCATCAACGAAGGAGCAGTTTGCAGCTGAGATTGGGGAGCTTGGGCATGGGGTATTTACATATACGATACTTGAGGGGTTAAATGGTAAGGCATCTGGTGGGACAGAGACGGTGACTGTGCGTAAACTTATGGGTTATGTGGAGGAACAGTTGCCTGAGATAACCAAAAAATACAGGCAAGAGGCACAATACCCAATAGCTGACTCAAAAGGTCAAGATTTCCCACTGGCAATTGTAAAATAAAAGATGTGAAAGTGTTGAAATATAAAATTTTAAATAATGAATTCAGCAATAAAAATAAACATAATTTAGATTCATCCTTCTACAAAGAATTTGCTTATGCTAAACTAACGACAAACAAATGTATATATAAACGAAAAATAATGTTTTTTCCGAAGGACTTGCATTCGGGAATGAAATACTGAAAAATAAACTAAACAGAAGTATTCTCATGATAAAACCAAAACAAACCTCGGTCTTCACGGAGCTATCCCAAGTGGTTTTCTTAATAATTTTGATTCTCGGTGCAGACATCCTGTTTGCCCAGAATCTCCCGCAACCACCTGAACTGATACCTTACCGTAAGGGCGACAAATGGGGATTTTGCGATAAAAATAAAAAAATTGTAATAGAATGTAAATATCATCAGGTTCTGCCATTTTCTGAAGGGCTTGCTGCAGTGCGAATGTATAGCAAATGGGGTTATATAGATGAAACAGGAAATAATGTAATACCAATAAAATATAGTTTTGCTGATAATTTTAAAGAAGGACTCGCCAAAGTAAATTTAGGAGGAATAGCAAAAGACTTGAGACATGTAGCAGGTGGCAAGTGGGGATATATAAATAAAAAGGGTGATGAGGTCGTACCAATTAAATATGACTTTATAGGGGATTTTATAGAAGATGTTGCAAAAGTAGAATTAAATAATAAATTTGGTTTTGTGGATAAAGCAGGGAAAGAAATTATACCAATAAAATACGATGAAGCATACGACTTTAAAGAAGGTTTTGCAAGAGTAAAATTGAATAACAACTATTGGTATATAGACAAGACAGGAAAAGAGTCCATATCAGGAAATTTTTATGCCAGTGATTTTTCCGAAGGTCTTGCTGCAATAAGAGGGTATGACAAATGGGGCTATATAGATAAAGCAGGCAAAATGGTAATACCACCAAGATATTATTGGGCTGGTGATTTTTCAGAAGGTCGCGCAATAGTTGAGCTAAATCATAAGTATGGATATATTGACAAGACAGGCAAAATAGTCATACCAATAAAGTACGATTATGCGTGGAGTTTTAAAGAAGGTCTTGCAGTAGTTAAATTAAACAACAAATATGGTTATATTGATACCACGGGTAAAATAGTAATACCAATAAAATATGATGAAGTACATGTTTTTTCAGACGAGCTTGCCGCAGTGAAGCTAAAGGGCAGATGGGGCTACATAGATAAAACAGGCAGAATTGTAATACCTACCAAATACGATTATGCGGGGGATTTTAAAGAAGGTCTTGCAAAAGTTAATAAAGGTGGGACCTCAGGGTCTTTAGTAAAAATAAAAGGTGGTAAATGGGGATTTATAGACAAAACAGGGAGAGAAGTAATTCCAATAAAATATGATTTTGTTAGTGATTTTAAAGAAGGTCTTGCTGAAGTAGAGTTAAATGGCGAGCGGGGTTATATTGATGCTTATGGGAATGAATACTGGGATAAATAGAAAACTAAATAAACAACAAACTAAACAAAGGAGGCAGTCATGAAAAGGCTAAACCAAACTTTCGTTTTTTCACTTTTATTTAAAATAGCTTTTTTAATGTTTTTTGTTTCAAATGCTATTTTTTTACTTGCCCAGAATCTCCCACAACCGCCTGAACTTATCCCCTACCGCAAACCGGATTACCATGACAAATGGGGCTTCTGTGATAGGAATAAGAAGATAGTTATTGAATGCAAATATGTCCATGTAGAACCTTTTTATGAAGATCTCGCTTTAGTGGCATCGTTTGCTGCCTTCGGCTTTATAGATAAGACAGGTAAAGAGGTGATTCCATTAAAGTATAATTATGCGGAAAGTTTTAAAGAGGGACTTGCAAAGGTTAATGTAGGTGGAGAATTTGATATATTAGGTAATTTTAGTGGTGGCAAATGGGGTTTTGTTGATAAGACAGGTAAAGAGGTGATACCACTGAAATATGATGCCGTGGGTGATTTTTCTGAAGGTCTTGTAATTGTTCTGTTGAATGGCAAAGTAGGCTATGTAGATAAATCAGGTAAAGAAGTGATAGAAATAAAATATGACGGGGGAGATAATTTTTCTGAAGGTCTCGCAAGAGTTAAGTTGAATGGCAAATTTGGGTTTATTGATAAGACAGGGAAAGAGGTGATACCATTAAAATACGATGGTGCGGGTAATTTCTCTGAA
>NZ_CZVH01000090.1:0-7690 GCF_001458555.1 Candidatus Kryptobacter tengchongensis
GTGCGTCTTCAATTGAAAATATACAAAATTCAGACAAATTTGTCAAATTTTTTAACCTGCTTAAGCATTAACAGAGTAGTTTAGCCTCAATAAAAATTTTATCAACTAAATAAAAACTCTAATTTTCGCGTGAAGGCTATGCCTTTGAACTTTTTATCTTACAGGGATACCGAGATGCCTTAAAATTAAAATTTCCCCTTAACATTCCCTTCCAATCGCTAAGATCTCACAACCCTTTATGTCTTCATAGATATTTTATTTGATCTTGACACTACGCCATGGAACAGAAGTTGGGCTTACTACTTTCTCATAAGCTCCAATATCAAATCCCTGCCCCTGAGGTCTCGGGTTTCCATCTAAATCTATTAATGGTGCTGAATTTTCCGTACCTTTATCTATTGCAGGACTTCCATCGTTAAGATGATAATCACCCTCAGAGCCCCAGGCAGTCCGAATGAAAAGAGGATCGCCGTAAATGTTCCCTTCCCCCAGCTGTCCAATGTTATCTTGAGTATAAACTTGATCCCTGTATTCAAGAATCCTCTCTGACCGTGGAAAATAAAATAAATTGTGATCCGCAGTTAAAGTTACATTGTTTCCTATATAAATAGGCGAGTCGTTTCCCCTGCTTGAAAAGATCGTGTTTCTAATTAGAAGTCTTATCGGAACAGTACTGCTATACTGAACATATGCAACATAACCTTCTCCAAGCTCATCATCTACAGTAACATTGATGATCTCAAAGGTAGCGTCTGGCTTTTCAACTTGGTCAATTACAATTGCCCCCCACGGGGTTGGCACATTTTTGCCATCTCCTCTACCATATATGAGTGTATTTTCTATTTTACTTCCTGAACCCCAAAGTTTAATACCATCGCATGAATTATTTGGCACAATACATCTCTTTATAATTGTATTCTCAGCTTTGGAATCAAGTCCATCGCCCTCGTTGTGTTCAGCAACGGTGTTTTCTATTAAAACCGGACCCTGGGAAGGTTCTATACCAAACCCATCTGGACGATCATACGGGCGATTTGAACCATCTCCACCTTGATAATAATGTCCACTATAAGATAATCTGCAATTTTGAATCTTTACATTTCTCCACCCCCCGTAATTTCCTAAGGGACCACCAAGAGCGCCAAAACCACAATATTCAATCCTGCAATTTATGATCTGAAGGTCCTCAACATCTTGAATGTTCATCCCAAATTCATCAATATGGTGAATATAAAGATCTTTAAGGATAATATGAGATGATGGATTTCCTAAAATTTCCACGCCATCGCGAAACCATGTCGCTTCTCCGGTTACCGTGCTATCATGAGTGATTTCCAGATTTTCCACACAAACATACTGAACACCGGAGAGGTTAACAGCTGTTATAAGGTTATCCCGACCAAGCAAAATTGGACGATTGCCCTCTTCACCTTTAATGGTTATCCATGCTGAAGGTGTCCCAGATCTTGGTGTGATGATGTCAGCCTCATATTCACTTAAGATATAACGACCGCCCAAAATAACTAAAGTATCCCCTTGTTGCAGTTGGCGTGAGCCATAGCCAGGGGTAGCCCAAGGCTGTTCACGAGTGCCAGGATTGGAGTTGTTACCATAGGGTGCAACATAAAATACATGCCCTAAAACAATCTTCCCTCCAGTTTCCTTGTTTGCTCCGGGACCACTTCCTTCATCAACACCGCTAATATAGTTTTTACTTTTACAACCGTATAATACTAAAGAAAAACTTAACATAAAGAAAATTGCAACAAAAGTGCTCAATTTTACACTTATTACTTGAGCCCGCATTTTATACCCCCCCTTACTTTCTTTTTTTACTTTATTTTAATCCCGAATCTATTTAAATGTTTACCCAGGTAAAGTATAATAAATACTTACTAAAAAATCAAGACAGTTTAAATTCCACACTGGTTCAATGCTCACAGAGGTTGCGGGAAAAATTGAAATCCTTAAAAGCGCGTTTAAATTCCACACTGGTTCAATGCTCACTCTGACAATCTTGAGTATGATCCAGGTTCGAACACGGTTTAAATTCCACACTGGTTCAATGCTCACTTTTTAGCACATATAGCACCCTATGAGATAGTTCTCTAGTTTAAATTCCACACTGGTTCAATGCTCACCCTTTAAAAATAAGCAATTTCAAGCGAAAAAAGCAAATTTCCGAAGCTAAAGTTTAGTCGCGGAGGAAAATGCAAAAAAACCCAGCCTGCGACAAAGTACTAACTTATCGCACCTTTCTTAAACTAAATTATTCTATTCGTATCCCCCTTTTCTAAACCTATAATTTCCCTCTCTATCCACTTCTTCTCCATTGAATAAATCAAAATTGAATCTTTATCCTGCTTTATTAATTTTTTCAACCTCAACTTTAACTCTTCAAATTGTGTCTCACTTACCTTTACTCCATATAAATACCAAATGTATTGCTATATTTGTAATCCACTACTTTAATGTTAAGCAAAAATTCTTTTATTTCATCATTCTTAACGTGATCACTAAGAGAGGATAAAGAATTTCCTTTTATCCTATAAAGAGGAATTGGAACCATAAAATCTTTGATGAGTTCCATAAATAAGATTTTTTCTTTTCTATCTTTGAGTCTTATTCTTTCAATAATGTTTCTAAGAGAATCTTTTTCAAGGTTAAGTTTCTTTAGTATTTCTTCATTTTGGACCTCCTGATCTAATAAACATTTTGGAATAACCTCAATTTGACTTATATCACGAAATACTTCTTGCGCTTCCGTTTTTTTATTAACTGAATAGTGTTTAACACTTTTTAATGCATTATTAAATTTAGTCCAATAATTGGTATTTTTTATATTTTCTTTAGAATAAAATTGTTCCGTCATTTGATACTTTTCTTTTTCAGATAAGATTCCACTCTTTAGAAAATCTTTAGATTTTTCCATAATCTCCTTTTCATAAACTGTTCCAATTCCTGAGGGGTCTTTTGTAAAAATATACACATTAGGTTCTGAGGGATAAAATTCACCATCACTTTTAAATCTCCTATAAATTCTGCCCATTCTTTGTACTAAAACATCCAAAGGAGACATTTCAGTGATTAAAATATCAAAATCAATATCAAGTGAAACTTCAATAACCTGAGTAGAGATTAAAATTCCTTTAAAATCTTCTCTTAGCACAATATTTTCTTTAAAATTCCTATCAAACCGCGTAAATCTGGAATGAAGTAATAAGGGTGAAAATTCTTTTAAAATTTTATATAACTCTTGAGCTTTTTCAACAGTATTACACACAATTAGAATTTTACCTATTCCGTTGCTGATTAATTTTGACAATAGTTTTTTTATGGTATTTTCTGCTAAAGGTTCATCCACCAACTTAACATTATGCTTTTTTAAATTTGGAATTTTAGTTATTGAGAAATCAAGCGGGAGTTCATCTCTTACGAAAGATGGGAAAGTAGCTGTAACTATCAAAAATTTGCCACCTATAGAGGCTATTTCTTTTAAACCATGGATTATTATAGCCATTGTTTGAGGTGAATACGCTTGTATCTCATCAACTATCACCTTTGAATAGGAAAGAGTTGCATAAATTTTCTCAAAACCCAAATATTTCAAAGTTGCAGTAAAAATTTGATCAGCTGTGGAAACTATCAATGGATAAGATAAATTTTTAGCCATATCGTAATGATAGAAAATATCATCTGTTGATAATTTTCTTTCCTCAAAAAATAAATTGCTCATTGCATCTGAATGAAGTAATCCAACTTTCTCCTCTCCAAATAGTCCCTTCAATCTTCTAAACATAGCAGTAACTGAGGTTCTTACAGGTAAGGTATAAAAAGTCTTTTGGGAATTACTCCACAATAAAGACATTTCTGTTTTACCCATTCCTGTAGAGGCTATAACAATTCCATTCTTATTTTTATAATCTTTACTTACTTTACTTAATTCTGATAACTGCCATGGTTTATCAGTCTTCTTTAGCAAAAAATTTTTGGTTATTTCATATTTATTGATTGGTTCAATTTCTACTGGAACTCCAGCAGATGCTGAATGATCTATTCTGTTTAATAAACCCAAGAGAATAACGAATTTTGATTCATTTTCTAAATCAATACCTCCATCTATTCTCCGAAAATAATATCTCTGAAGTTTTTCCAAATCTTTTTTGAATTCAAGAACTTTCTTCAAGTTGAAAGATTTATTGAAATACTCTTCTAATTTTGAAATATAGCGAGAAATATCATTACGAATTTCCTCTATTTTCTTTTCTCTCAAATCAGGAAAATCTCTCCAGTGATGAAAAGCCACAAGTTTTAAAAGTATCTCATTTTTATTTTGTAAGAAAAAGATTGATAAAAAATTGTGTGGGATATCTGAAAGATTGAGAGATTCTCTGATCTTTTTCTGAAAAACTGAATTTGCTTTACCAAAATCATGGTAAAAGCATGCTTTTTTTAATATCTCCCAATCTTCTTCTCCAAGATTTATCCCCACCTTATTTGCTAATTTTCTTAAATTATCAAATGCATTCATCACATCATCAATGTGTTCTTTCAATGTCTTTTGAGGATGTGATTTGGCTATTATTTCATCCACCATATTGGTATTCCATCTATATCTATTTTTAATTTTTTCGCAACTGTTTGTTCTGCATGAGCATATTTGACTTTTATCATTTCAAAATTTCTAAAGATTTCTTGAGGTTTTCTTTTTTTTGTAGGTTTAGATAAAAGTTGATAGTAAGAAGGTATTAAATAAGGTATTCCCTCTAATTCTAAATACTGAGCAATTTCAAAAGGTATATAACTATTATAAGGAAGAGTTATTCCACCCTTTTCTGTTTTTGAGGGATCAAGTTCAATTTCTTCACTTTCGCAAACTTTCATCTCAATTATTAAATCTTCAGGTCTCCCAAGATATAAAAAGTAAGGAGGATTTGAAAGAGAACATAAAAGTTTACTGTGAAGTTTTTCATTTGACATTTTTATATGAATTATCAATTCAAGATCAATTAAAGATGTCACAATAATAGGGTAGCGCTTCCCTTCCTTTTTATCCTTTTCATATTTGTGATAACTAATAAACTCGCGAACTAAATTCCCATATTTGCCTTGAACAGAAATATTTATATCATTTATGGTGGTTGAACTTGAAAGAACATTATGAACTAAACCAAGAATTGTAGAATAGGGTGGTAATGGATAAGTCTCAATTACTTCCATTGAATATGGAACCCTAAAAACTGCTTTTTCCTGGAATGTTTTGAGTTTTATTATTCTATTGTTCATTATATGCCTTTACTACCTCCTCTTTAATTTTGTCCAAAGTCTCAAAAGGGGATTCATTAATGCCCAAATCGTCACCAAATTCTCCTTTTTGGATTCCTTTGAATGTGAAATTCTCTATTTTTATTTTATTTTTTTCATCAATCTTATATTCTGTTTCAAGGACTTGTTTTATCCCTTCCCATTTTATGTAAGGTTTAGAACCTTTAAACTCTATATTTACAGCGTTATGGAAAAATGGAGATTTTATATGATATACTCCACCAATTATAAAGAGAGGTATTAAACTTTCTCTTTTTCCTCGTATGTCACGAAATAGGAATTTAGTGGCTTCTATCAAGTCGCATACTCTTTTTATTTTTTCTTCCTTTGTGAGATGATGGTTGAAGTTCTTATCTTCACCGACTCTATCTAAATCAACGGAAAGGGTATATTTGTAATAATTATATCCCGTTTCAATGTTCGCCATATCAGGATTTCTTTTTAATCTATCCGCAAAATTTTTATTTGTCAAAAGCTCCTGATCACCATACCATGGTTCCAGAGAAATCAAATGTGTTAATTTAGCGACCGCTGCTCTTGTTTGTGCCTGTTGTCCTTTTCCAGCAGTTATCATATACCCAAAAAGATCTGCTTCTTCTGGAAATTCTTTTCTTAATTGATCAGGATTATATTGTATTACACCCTCAGCTGGTGTTAATTGTGCATATTTCCATATATTGTGTTCTACTAACCAGTTCACTATAGAATATCTTAACGCCTGCCGAGAAGTAAAAAGATAAGTTTCTCCACTACCTCTATGAACCTTTTTTGCTATAGAGACATTTCCATACCCTTCATCATAATTACATGGAAATGCCTTAACAATATAAGTTATTGTTAGAGATGGTCTATTCATTGTTCACCTCCTTTTTATTTATCTCTAGTTCTTGTTTTTCTGTGCTTTCAGGATTTATAAATCCTGTTAAAAAAGCTAAAGCTTTCTCTTGAAAGGAAACTTCTTCACTTTCTGTTAACAATGAAAAAAGAGTTTCTGGAACAGGTTTTTTATATACTACAAAGAGCCTTAGGAGTTCATTATAAAAATCTTCCTTTCTTGCTCCTCTGATTAATGTTAAAAACCTTTGAGAAATATGAAATCGCTTCTCCTTATCAATCTCCTCTAGTGAAAAACTAATTCTTCCTGCCTCTTGAATACCCTTCAATATCCCATAAGATGTTTTTGCACTCATGTTTGACCTCCTCTTTTGGTTTATTAAAAATTCTAATAAAATTATGCTCCATATAGGGAGCAAATAAGTATCTTTATCCTTGATTTTCTCAGAAAGCATTTTAAAGGCAATATAAATTAAAGGTTTTTTCTCTAACAATCTTTTTAATATTTCCGTTGAAAGATATACTTCATTATTTTTATAAATCTCATACCTGAAAGAAAGATTTTTAAAAAGCTCCCTGACATCAAATTCACTAAATACTTCGGCAAATGCTTTATCAATATTAAAATATACAAATTTAGGTTTTCCTTCCTTCTTATTCGGCGATGTCTTTATTTCTGCAAAGTAAGTATTTTCCAATAACCATCTTGTCTTTTTTTCTGAAATAGTTAAGATTAATTCAAGGGATTTCATATAGGTGTTAATCCTTTCGGTAATCGTTCCAAACTGATAGTTCTTAAATTCCTCTTGAATTTTATTGTTCACATAAAATGCTTCTTTAAAAGATGGATAATTTACAAAAATATAATCTGTCCCATCCAATTCCCTCAGTGGAAAAGGTTTTAAATTAAAACCTGCAAATGCACAAAGAAGAAGTAACTGACATAAAGAGCATTTTCTATTGTAAGAAATACCATCCTTGCTGTAATAATGGTAGAAATTAGCGAATTTCTTACTACTAATACCCAAAATAGAAAAATCACCTTCAGCAAGTTCTGAAATATTTTTTTCTGAATATTTATTACCACAAAAATTACACAATATATCTCCAGATTTAACTCCTATCACAGGAAGTAAATACTTATCCTTAAATTCTTGGGGTCTTCCCAATCTCTTTCCTTTTGGATTTGCAACTACACTTTTGTTAAAATAAAAACTACCTAAAAAATCAGCCTGAGTTTTAAATTCAACAATTGAATTAAAAAACTCTTCAAAATTCTTCTCAATTTTATTGATGTTTTGTTCTATCTTTTTATCTTTCTCTTCTTTAAAGATATTTTTTAACTCTTCCTTAATTTCATTAAGTTTTTTGAGATAAAATATTTCGTATATCGTTTATCATTTCTACAAAATCATTCCAATCTTTATTCGCCTTAATACTAAGAATTTTATTTTGAATTTCATTTTCGCTTTCTTTTACTTTGCTTTCTACTTTCCCTATTTCATTTCTCTCCTCCTCGCTCCCTTTATTC
>NZ_CZVH01000091.1:0-7637 GCF_001458555.1 Candidatus Kryptobacter tengchongensis
TGTGAACTATGCGATTTTTCTTATTAGGATCCCCACTTATAGAGATTGGAACCTCTCCAACTCCAAAAACGTAAATCATATTAAACTGTCCTGGCAGAAACTCAAATTCAATTCCTGATTCAACTGGCTCAAGCTCAAGAGTAAAAGTATCATCTGTTTCTTGCTTCCTTGAGCGCACCTGAAATAAGATGGGAAGCATCGGATTTTTAATAGATGATGTGACTATTATACTTTCAACCTGCACCATATAAATCAAGTAATTGTATTCTTGTTGCTTGAAGTCGTTGTTCAACAATTGTGACAAATCTTTTCAAAAGCTCATACCCAAGACTATGATCTTCCTCGCACTTATTTCTCAAGCATTTACCATCAAGAGCTATAGCCCTCGTTGGTTCAACTGCTTTAGCATCAAAGTGCCAATAATACGGTGGAATAATCCAAGACCATCCAAGCACTTCACCGTCCTCAAGAGTTTGAATTATAACAGGTTCCTTTCCCGGAACCGAAATTTCAAGTGATACCCTGCCATCCCGTATTATATAAAATTCATTTGCCTCCTCTCCTTCACGAAATATAAACTCACCAGCTTTGTAAAAAACATTCTTTGCACATCCAAGTATGAGCTCAAGATATTCCTTTTTAAGGTCTTTAAAAAATGGATGCTCTGCAAGTATTTTTTCCAATGTTTCAATACTCATGATCTCACCCAATTTTTAAATTTTAACTTTGCTCAGCTCTCTTTTGAAAATTTTAACATTTTCAACTATATCAATGCCAACTGGACACCATGTTATACATCTTCCACATCCAACGCACCCGAGCATTCCAAATTGATTCTTCCAAGTTGAAAGCTTGTGCACCATCCACTGCCTATATCTTGACATTGTTGAATATCTTAGGCTTCCACCGTGTATATATGAAAACTCAAGCGTAAAGCAGGAATCCCATCGCCTTATCCTTTTTACATTTTGCCCTGATAAATCAGTTACATCTTCAATCGTATTGCAAAAGCATGTTGGGCAAACCATCGTACAATTTGCACAGGTCAAACATTTCTCCGATACCTTATCCCAGAGTGGATTTTCATAATTTGACTGTAAAAGTTCAACAATCCCCTCAAGGTCAACTTCTTTCTTAAACTTTTTGATCGCATCACTTGAAACTTTATCAGCTTTTTCAATTTCTTCTTTTGTCGCTTCGGCGAACCCCAGCATCTCCAGCATCTCTTTTCCCTCCTCCGTTCCCGCCCTCGCCAGAAGATAATGTTCCTCATCTGAAACAACCTCTGTTAAGACAATATCATACCCAGTTAAAACCCTTGGACCGGTCCCCGTTGACAGGCAAAAACAGTTATCCCCAGGCTCATTGCAATTTACTGCTATTAAGAAAACATTCTCTCTGATTTTTAAATAATTTGGATCTTTATACTGTCCCCCTCCAAAGATTTTATCTTGAATCAAGATAGCTGAAATTTCACAAGCTCTTACACCAACAAAGACAAACTTTTGTCCCTCAAAATTTGGCTCAATAAGCTCAAACTTTCCATTGCTTCTCTTTGCCTCCCAAATAGTCAAAAGTGGTGGGAAAAGAAATTTTTTCCAAGACTGAGGACCAACAACATAACCAAACAAAGCATTATCACCCCGCCTTTTCAATCTATAACTCCCAGGCTTCTGCTCATCTGTTAACCCAACTGGCAGGTCTTTAACATCTTGAATTTCATCATAAACAATCGCATTATCTCTGATGGTGGGACCAACAATCTTATATCCCCCTGTTTTGAACTGTTCAAAAATCCTGTTTAAATCTTGAGGTGCTAAGCGATAAATTTTTTCCTTATTCATTCTCAATCTATATTTATTAAACTTCAAATTAAAAATTGGGCAAAAAATGTGCCACTAAAAACATCAATGTAAGACAATCAATAATGTGAACAAAAATTAACAAAATGTGTAAAACTGCAACACCTACGCACACTCAAAACTTCTACATTTCAAATCACCAGCGATAATAATAAGGTTGATAAAAGAAGGGAATCTGACGATATTGGATGTTTATCAAAAGATTATTAAGCGGGCGATAATTCAACTCAACCCTATTGATATAAATTCCATTAATGCTGTTGCTCAAACCCCTTCCCAATGAACCAAACGGCGAGTTAACAAAACTTATATCCGCCTGTAAATTTAAATTATCCGAAAACCTGTAAAAAATTGAATTTGTATATGAATTTATCATTATTCCCTTACCCCCAATACTCAAATATGAAACCGAAAAAGTATGTCTCATAAATAAATTCGCTGGATTAAAAAACCCAAAATAACTTCTCTGCCCACCCTGAATTATTGATTGATAAACATCTGGCTTTGACTCAACTTGCTCCTTAAATTGTGCAGATGCAAAGGCAGTTATCACAGCAAACATGACAAGCATCAAAATTATACGCCTCATCTCTACTCTCCAATTTTTGTTTTCTCTGTCTTTAATATAGAAAACGCAAATCTAATTGTCAAGTTCCCAAATTGACTTTTTGTTTTTGATTTTTAATTTTTATTTCCAAATTTATCTTTGTAGAACAACAAAGGCTCAAACGAAATGAAACTAAAAAATATGTTCTTGGCTACCTTGCTTATAATAGGATGTGGTCTCACAACGCTTCCCAACGATAATTACTACGACAAAATCTATGTTTCAAATGTTGTTATCAAAGATGAATCGGGAGAAATCACAGATACCATCAAAATCAATCATAACTTTACAGTTGAAATTTACGGAGCTTTCCCAGACCCATGTTGGGAATTTCATAAAATTGAAGTTGAAGAACTTAAAAATGAATTCAGGATAACGCCGATAGCAAAAAGGGAAAAATCCAAAATTTGCCCACAAGTTATAACCCCATGCACAACCCAAGTTAAATTACTTTGTAAAAGCACTTCCGATACACTTAAAGTTTCTGTCATAGGCAAAACTGAAAAAATTTCAAAAACAATAAATGTTATACGATAAAGATGCCCTCTGATATTGAAATTGAAAAAAAGGATGAATTTTATCTCGCTCGTTGTCTGCAACTTGCCCTTAAGGGCAAAGGTTATGTCAGTCCAAATCCAATGGTGGGATGCGTCATCGTAAAAGATAACAAAATAATCGGCGAAGGTTATCATGCAAGATATGGTGAAGAACACGCTGAGGTAAATGCGATAAAAAACGCAACTGAAAGCGTTGAAGGTGCAACTTTATATGTAAACCTTGAACCATGTATTCATTACGGCAAAACCCCGCCATGTGTTGATCTAATCATTGAATCAAAAATCAAAAAAGTTGTAATTGGCACAATTGATCCAAACCCACTTGTAAATGGAAAAGGAATTGAAAAACTTAAAAAAGCAGGTATTGAAGTTAAAGTTGGAGTCCTTGAAAATGAGTCAAAAAAGTTAAATGAAGCATTTTTTAAATATATAACTCAAAAAATTCCATTCGTTGCCCTTAAAATTGCCCAAACAATTGACGCAAAAATCGCAGATCCAGAAGGAAATTCAAAATGGATAACCTGCGAACAATCGCTTCGTTTCGTCCACCAATTAAGGAGTGAATATGATGCCGTTTTAATCGGAAGTCGCACCGCAAAACTTGATAACCCAAACCTCACCGTCAGACTCGTTGAGGGAAGAAATCCTTATAGAGTTATACTTGACTCGGCTTTAAGTCTTCCACTTGAGTTAAATGTATTCTCGGACAAATTCACAGATAAAACAATTGTTTTCACATCAAGCGACGCACTTAAAACGAAGAAAGATAAAGTTGAAAAACTTAACTCACTTGGGATAGATGTTTTAACTGTAAAATCAAGAAGAAGAAAACTTGACCTGAAAGATGTCCTTGAAAAACTTGGAGAAAAAGGCATAATTTCAGTTCTCGTTGAAGGTGGCGGAAAAATCTTCACAGAATTCATAAAGCAAAAACTTGCCGATAAAGTTTATATCTTCATCGCTCCAAAAATCCTTGGGAAAGGTATAGCAAGCATAGGTGATGTCGGAATAAGGTCAATTCGTGAAATAATAAATTTGAAAGAGATTTCAATACAAAACTTCGGGGATGATGTCATGATAACGGGTTACCTTTGATTCTCTCTATGTGCATTGACGATATAAGCTGCGGTGAAATAACCGATAGACGAACCAAGAAAAACATCCGAAAACCAATGCTGATTGTTATAAACACGGGCAAGCGCAGTCAAAACCGCAGGCGTATAAATGAAAAACTTTACAAATTTACTCTCAAACTTTGATGCTATAACAGTTGAAATTGCAAAACTCAAAGTCGCATGTCCCGACGGAAACGAATAAAATTTATTCCCACCGAAACTGAATGGATGAAATTTAAATTTATCACCACTTACATACGGTCTCTCCCGACCAAAGGCGACTTTTAAAAGTGTGGTCACAAAACCAGATAAAGCACCCGCTTCAAAAACCATTAAACCAAGCTCTCTAATTTCATCATCCCTGAATAGCAGCCCCGAAGAGTATAAAGAACCACTTATTAACCCCCACATCCACGCAGTCCCGTAATATTTGTCAATCTCCATCGCTGTTTTGAAGATTTTATTATCAAACCTTTGAAAATCCTTATTCAAATGATCTAAACTGAAAAGTAAAATCGTCCCAGCGCTGATAGCCGACAAACGGAAAAAATCTTCTTTATTGAAACCAGATGGCGCAGAAAAATAATTTGCAGAGTTTTTTGCAAACGTCTTAACATCTGCGTTCAACTTATCAAACAAACTTTGAGAAATGGAAATTTCAAAAAGGAAGAGAAAAGATAAAATTACCAAGGAAATTTTAACCAAAGACACCTTCCACATAATTCCTCCCTCTTGCTTTATTTTTGATGTTTGGACGACGCAACCCAACTGAACCATTCAAATTTGACTTTTTCTCCCATCGGTTTTAAATTTAATTCAAAAATAAAGCAACGAAAAAATGAAAATCAAGAACCTGTTCGTAGTTTTCCTTTTGCTTATAACAAGTTGCGGGAAAGAGGACGCAAATTTACTTGAGAAAGCAGATAAAGAATATCAAAAGAAAAATTTAAAGACCGCGATTGACCTTTACAAGCACTTCGCCCAAAAGTATCCTGAAAGTTCAAAAGCACCCGAAGCACTCTTCAAACTTGCACAGATTTATTTAAATGACCTTCGCTTACCTAAAGAAGCTGTTGGATATTTTGAACAAATAGTTCAAAAATATCCAAACACAAGAGAAGCGATGAATGCGCTTTTCATGCTTGGTTTTATCTATGCCAATGAAATTCACGATTACAATAAAGCAAGAGAACACTACCAAAAATTTCTTGAACAATATCCAAACTCCGAACTTGCTATATCAGCAAAGTTTGAACTTGAAAACCTTGGAAAAGAACCCGAAAAAATTTTAACAAAATAATTCCTACAGATAAATAATCTGATGATTGAATTCAAACACCTCTAAATCGTCAAATAACTTATCAATCAAACCGAAACCGTATTTGTTAAGGAAATAAATTACATTCAAAACTCTCTCCTGAATCTCATTTTCTGGGAAAAGATTAATTTTCAACTTTTCAATTTGCTTTAAGATGATTTCATTTCTCTTTTGATTTGCGTTCACTGTTTTTTCATAAATGTTGTTTATATGGTAAAGAATTTTGCTCGCAGAATTATCAACCGCCCCGCCAAGCGATGGCTCTATACCTAAAACAAAATCTTTAACTTCACCAAGTAACGACTCAAATCTTGACCTCATAACTTTGAAAAAGCCATCAATATCAATATCTGAATCCATAGTTGAAATTTTTTTCGCAACAGATGAGAAGTCTGAAAAGAGTTCCTCAAATTCAACTTTATACTTTTCTAAAATTTTCCTCACTTTTGGTTCAATCAGAGTTGCGCTAATTCTCGGAAAGATGACGGGCATAGGAAGCCCAAAATAAATATACGCTGGCTTAAGCTGTGCGAAATACGCAATCTCAGATGGACCAGCAACATAAAAAATTGTCGGCAAAAGGGTATCCTGACATATTGGTCTTAATATAACATTGGGGCTTAACGCCTGTGGATTTGTCTCAAGTATGTGCTTGAGTTCTCCTTTACTGAACTTAAATCTTGCTCCTTTCAATCTGAACATCCCCTTTTCCTCTGCTGGCTCAATTGGATACCTGCCTCCTCTATAAAACAAAAATAGATTCATAGCCCGTGGTTTCACCTGTGCGTGATATCTTTCCTCAAGCTCTGCGCTCACATCAACTATTAAATTTGAAAGTTTAGGATGCTCGTCTATCTCCCGCTCAAAAATTGGCACAAGAAATCTTTTAATTTCAGCATCATTTGGATTTAAGAAAACCAAGCCATGGTTCTTAAATAACCCTCCAACAAATTTCGCAAACGATTCAGCAAAGTTAAATCCCTCCTTATATGTTGAACGAACAAATCTTATGACATCGTTTTTGAATTCGCTATCCTGAAGTTCCTCTTCAAATTTCCTCAAGACAGATTCAAATCTATCGTTAAATTTAATTTCTCCAACAGGACCATAGTTCTCCCTCGGAGTATCCTCTGGATTAAACTCAATTTTAACAAGTTCGTTATTTGAGTTGAAAACTTTTACATGGTTAGCTTCAAAGAAATCGTGATCTTCACTTTCAAGATAAAAAACGGGAACGAAATTGAAATCTTTAAATTTTTCGGATAAGAAATCGGAAAGTTTTATCGCTGTTATAATTTTGTAGATTGTGTAAAGCGGACCAGACATAAGTCCAACTTGCTGACCCGTGACCACAGCGAGTGTGTTATCTCTGGAAAGGAGTTCAAGTTTTTCTCTTGCGCTGAAATTCTCATAATAGAAATTTTGCCTCTTCAAAATTTCAACAACTTTTTCACGATTTTTGTAATTTTTCAGGACAGATTCAATCAAACTGTTAAGATTATCAAGGTCATTGAAGTTATAATTATAAAACCTCTGAACATTTTTAAAGTTGTAGACATAATCAATGAAAAGGCGTGTTACACTGCCATAGTTTGGGAAGAGATACCGAAAATTTACCGATTGCATTGCATTGATTTTTTATTTCAAATTTCTTCAACGATTATTTCTGGTTTAACAAGTTCTTTGGGGATTAAAGTTGGCCAGTATGCTATAACCTCGCTTGGATGTGGACGACCTCCACCAAAACCAGTCACACCGGGAGGACCCGTCAAAATCAAAGCTGGCACTTCACGACCAAATCTATCAACATCTTCAAAATTTTTACCACGAACCGCAATTCTTAACACAACTTCATTTGGTTCATCAATTTTATGTGCAAGTGGACCATGACAGGAATTATAGCCAAGAAATTCTGTATGTATTTCCTCAAACTCAAGCCCAAGGTCCTTCAATCTCGTTCTTATTATCTCATCTGCTTTCTTTGCCTTCTCAAGGGCATCGGGCCAGGAATATGTCAAAGTCCCAACAGCCATATATCCATCAAAATAAGACATTGAAACTTTATAAAATTGCGTTGGTGGTCTTCCTTTAACACCATAAACCCTCACCCTGTCTTTCCCAATTTGTTCAAGTTTTATCGTCGTAAAATCAGCAATCACTTCTGGAGTTATATAATTT
>NZ_CZVH01000092.1:0-7582 GCF_001458555.1 Candidatus Kryptobacter tengchongensis
GGTATCAACTTAAAATACCTCTTTCATCATACACGCGAACGATAGGAAATCCAAGCTTTACACTTATTGAATTTGTAAGGGTTTGGTTTACTGGCTTTGAAAATGAGGCTATCATTAGAATAGCCGAATTTAACCTTGTTGGAAACTACTGGGAAGAACTTGTAAAGAATGACGAGATCTTTAAAGTCACAGTTGTAAGCATTGAAGATAATCCAGATTATACCCCACCTCCTGGCGTCCAGAGACCAAGAGATAGAACTAGACCAGATCAACAAATTGAGGGGAATGAACAATCACTTGCTTTCATAATTAGAAATCTCCCTGATGATACACTTCGCCTTGCGATGAGAAGATTTCCACAACGCCTTGACCTTTTTAACTACAAAATTATGCGACTTTTTGTCCACGGAGATAGAAGTTTCTATTTCCGAGACACGACAGATTATTCGGCAGAAATTTTCGTTTGGGTTGGAACAGACACATCAAATTATTACGAATATCGCCAACCTATATGGCCAGATTGGGATGCGAGAAACAACATTCAAATCATTTTTGAACAACTTACAGCTCTGAAACAAACAAGGGATTCAATAAATCAACCCATCAAAAGAATATCCGTGCCAGATGGTCCACCTGGGGCAACATACTGGATCAAGGGAAATCCATCCTTAACGAATGTAACATTTATTGCAATTGGAGTTACAAATCCAAAGGGTAAAGGTCCAGGATTACTTTCCGGTGATGTTTGGGTAAATGAATTACGACTTTTAAAGGCGAATGATGCTCTCGGTTGGGCGTATAATTTATCTGCGCAGTTTAATGTGCCTGAACTTTTAAGTGTTAACTTTGGAATTGCACGAAGAAGCCCCGAATTCAGAGGACTTACAGATAGATTTGTGAATTCATCAGCTCGTGTTTTATCAACGAATTGGTCACTCTCAACGAATTTAAATCTTGAAAAAATTCTGCCCACATTTTTAAGCTCATCTTTAAAAATTCCATTTACATACTCAAGGGCTGAAAACATTGGGATTCCCAAATATATCCCCGGAAAGGACATACTTGCAAAAGAAGCAGCAAATCGCCTAAGACAAACCACAATTGAAAACGGAGGAACCGAGGAAGAAGCAAATAGAAAAGCTGATAGTTTATTAACAGTTATTCAACAAGTGATGATATCAGAAACATGGGCTATTCCATCTTTCAACTTTACTATTAATTCGCAAAAATGGTATGTCAGAGATGTAATCAATAAAATAAACCTCGGTTTTAACTTCAATCGCTCAAAATTCAGAGATATAAACACCGAAACAAGCAGTAAGTGGGGCTTTAACTTTCAGACAAGTTATTCAACAAGTATAAAACCGATAACTCTGAAACCTTTCAAGTCACTCTTCGCTGGAGTCCCATTACTTGATACATATAAAGATTGGGAAATTCAATTTACCCCGTCTTCATTTTCTGGAATGATGAGATTTGACAGGGCTCATGAAAATAGAAAGTTCAGAACAAAGGCAACTTACGAACCAACAACCAGAGTTTTTAACGCACAAAGAGGTTTCTCATTTGATTGGAGGCTTTCAAACAATGGGTTAATCAATCCATCCTTGAGATATCAAGTTGACATCGGAAGCAATCTCGTTCATCTTGAGACAGATTCGCTTGGGCAACAGAGAAGCACGAAAGAAATTCTTGATGACATCTTCTTCAAAGACGGATTAATCAATTTCGGGAAAACATCAACCCTATCACAGCAAATAAGTATAGGGACAAATCCAAGGATACCTCCAATTTTGGGCTTGAATAAATACCTTAACGCAAATTTCAGCTACTCTTCAGCTTATAGATGGCAAAATAATTTTCAACAAAAAGAGCTTGGTAGAAGCGCGGGATATTCAGCAAACTTAAACTTTGGCTTCTCGTTAAGATTGAAATCACTTGCTGATTCATGGTTTGGAGAAAAAGCGGAAGGCGGAGTTAAAGCACAAACTCAAAAAGATACATCTAAAAAGTCCGGGCTCTCGCTAAAAGATATTTTGAGTATACTCATAAAAAAACCTTTACTTGATTATGAAAATGTCCAGGTTACCTTTACCCAGACGAACACAGCAATTAACACAGGTCTTTATGGCGGAAGACCCGGAATGGGAAATCTTTGGGCTTGGCTTCCTTTTATTGATGATAAAATTGAATACGGTCCATCATTTTTATATCAGTTAGGTCTTGTCTCCGATCCAAACGGCAAAATTCGGCTTTCGCCCAAGGGAGGCTTTCCATTTTTCGGGTTTGAGCAAAGTCCGGGATTAAGAGCTCCAAATGGAAACCTTGACGATAACTATTCCCAGAATAATAGAATTACAATAACAACTTCCCGCTCCCTTTGGCAAGGCGCTTACCTTGACTTAAGCTGGAATCTTGGATGGAGCTATCAAAGAAATCAAAGAATTGTTACAGATTCACTTGGGATTCCAAAAGTTACCTCCTTTACGAGCTCCGCTTCAGTTAGTCGTTCTTTCCTAACCTTACCACCTGTTTTCGTGTTCAGCGTTTTCAAAAGCGGAATTAAATCCGTAGCCTCAAAATACGCTGAACTTAAACTTGATCCCACAGATAAACGAACTGATGACGAGAAACTTGCACAAGCATTTGAGGAGGGTTTTGAGACATTGCCATTTTTAAGCAAACTCTTTGGCGGATTTTTCCCACGCCTTAATTGGAGATTGAGATGGGACGGGCTTGAGAAGTTTTCAATTTTTAAATCATTCGCAACTCGTGTAACACTTGAACATGCATATTCCTCAAACTTTGAAAAAAGATGGAGAAGCTTCATCGGGCAAGGACAAACTTTTGAAGGTGAAAGAACAGGCTATGATTTCAACCCTCTAATCGGGCTTAATCTTACTTTCAAACCACTATGGAATGGAAATCTTACAGGAGGTTTCAGATATATAACTTCAACTTATTATGATCTTAACTTTTCTGCAAAAGCAATTGTTGAAACATTTAGAAGAGAAATTTCATTTAACATAAGCTATTCAAAACGCGGATTTAACTTGCCGATCTTCGGGCTCTCTCTTAAAAATGATGTTGATATAACATTTACCTATTCATCATCAAAAAACTCAAGACAAACATACCAGGCGAGAAACCTCTCTGAAGCATTGCCACTTGATGGAATTTTGAGGACAACCATGGAGTTGAGATTTCGTTATATGTTAAGTACTCGTGTAACAGGCTCGCTATTTTACCGCTTGACAAAATCAAAATCTGACTCAAGAAGCACTTTCATCCCGGGATCAACCATAAACGAAGTTGGAATTGATTTGCATATCTCAATCGGAACATAAACTTTAAAAACAAAATTCTCCAAATAGATGGAAAAATTTTTAAATGAGGAAAAATTTAGAAGAACTAAAATAATTTGCACACTTGGACCCGCTGTAAGCACGGTTGAAAAACTTGTTGAACTTATAAAAGCAGGAATGGATGTTGCAAGGTTGAATTTTTCACATGGGGATTATGAAGAACATTCAAAATTTATAAAACTTGTCAGAGAAGCCTCCGAAATCACGGGGAAATCTATCCCTATAATCCAAGATTTACAAGGACCTAAAATAAGGGTTGGAAAATTAAAAACAGAACCCATTGAGCTTAAAACAGGAGGTTTGGTTTTCCTAACAGCAGAACAAATTGAGGGAGACACCGAAATTATTCCAATTCAATATGATTACCTCACGGATGATCTTAAACCTGGGAATATCATACTCCTTGACGATGGAATGATTGAGCTTAAAGTTCTTGAAATTAAGGGGAATAAAGTTAAATGTGAAGTTGTTGATGGTGGGGTTTTAAAATCGCATAAAGGTGTAAATCTGCCAGGCGTTAGCGTTAGAATTCCATCGCTTACTGAAAAAGATATTGAAGATTTAAAATTTGGGCTCAAAAATGGGGTTGATTATGTTGCGCTGTCATTTGTTAGAAAAAAAGATGATATAATTGACCTGCGAAGAAAAATGGAAAAATTTGGCAAAGTTGTGCCAATCATCGCAAAAATTGAAAAACTTGAAGCGGTTAAATCAATTGATGATATAATAGAACTTGCCGATGCAATCATGGTTGCAAGAGGTGATCTTGGTGTTGAACTTCCAACTGAAGATGTTCCCCCCTTACAAAAAATGTTAATAAAAAAAGCAAATAAAGCTGGGAAACCTGTAATAACTGCAACTCAAATGCTTGAGTCAATGGTTTCAAATCCAAGACCAACCCGAGCTGAAGCAACCGATGTGGCAAATGCAGTCCTTGATGGAACAGATGCAGTGATGCTAAGCAGCGAAACATCAATTGGTGAATTCCCAATTGAAGCAGTTAAAGTGATGGATAGAATAATACGAACAATTGAAACGCAATATAAATTTTACGAACCTGTCTTTGATTCAAGTTTAAAGTTAAAAAATGAAGTTGATGCAATAGGACGTGCTGCCTGTTTATTAGCTCAACAGCTAAACGCAAAAGCAATTGTAACCATAACACATACAGGGGCAACTGCAAAAGCAATAGCAAAATACAGACCTTCAGTCCCTATAATTGCTCTAACGGATAGCAATGAGGTTGTAAAACATCTAAACCTTATATGGGGCGTAACGGGAATCAAACTAAGAGAAATTTCAGAAACTGACAAAACAATAGAAAACGCAAAAATTCAGTTGAAGGAAAGTGGAATTTTAAACAGCGGAGATTTAATAATAATGACAGCTGGAATTCCTTTATTCCAGCGAGGTTCAACGAACATGATAAAAGTAGAGAAAATTTAAAATAAAAATCCCTTGTTAAGTTATGCTGGAAAAAGAAATTGCGGTGGTTTTAGTAAGCGGTGGACTTGATTCATGCGTAACAGCTGCTATCGCTCATTCTTTAGGATATGAACTTGCTTTTCTTCATTTAAATTATGGACAGAGAACCGAAGGAAGAGAATTGAAAGCGTTTAATGATATAGCCGATTTTTATGGTGTCAAAAAACGGCTGGTTGTAAATGTTGAACATTTGAAATTAATTGGTGGCTCAAGTTTAACTGATGAAAATATACCTGTTGAAAAAGCTGATTTGAAAAGAAAGGGGATTCCATCAAGTTATGTCCCTTTCAGGAATGCGAATATACTTTCAATTGCGGTTTCCTGGGCAGAGGTAATTAATGCAAAAAAAATTTTCATTGGCGCGGTTGAGGAAGATTCTTCGGGCTATCCTGATTGTAGAAAGGAGTTTTACAGAGCTTTTAACGAGGTTATAAGATTGGGAACAAAAGCAGGGGTTGAGGGGAAACCTATTGAGATTGTTACACCTGTAATTGATATGAAAAAAGTTGACATAGTTAAAAAGGGGATTGAACTTGGGGCTCCTTTACATTTGACCTGGAGTTGTTACCAAAGGGAAGATATAGCCTGTGGAGTTTGTGATAGTTGTGCCCTTAGACTCAGGGGATTTCAACTTGCTGGAATTGATGACCCGATACCTTATGAAGTTAAACCAACTTACATATGAAAAGGTCTGGGCTCAACCCCTTTTGCTCAGGGTCTCACCCAGACCCTCAGAGATGAAGCAGAACCTCCCCCCAGAGGTCCTCGCTTCAAAAAGAAATTTAAAATTCACCAGAAATATAATAAATGTTCAATATCCATTTCGTTGAGCAAAATCACAAATTGCAAAGTGTGTTGGCAAGATTTTTGATGTTTAATTTCCCCCACCCTTAAAGATACTTTCTCAAAAATTGTCCTGTGTAAGAGTTTGGATTTTGCGCAACTTCTTCAGGTGTTCCAACTGCAACCACATATCCGCCCTTATCACCCGCTTCAGGTCCGAGGTCAATTATCCAATCAGCACATTTTATCACATCCATATTATGCTCAATTACGATAATTGAATGCCCAGCGTCAAGGAGCGAGTTAAATGCTTTCAAAAGTTTAGCTATATCATCAAAATGAAGCCCAGTGGTTGGTTCGTCAAAGATAAATAAGGTATGAGGACTTGTTTCAGAAGCAAGAAGATGTGCAGAAAGTTTAATCCTCTGTGCTTCCCCACCCGAGAGAGTATTCGCAGGCTGACCAAGCTTTATATATCCAAGTCCAACTGCATCAAGAACCTTCAACCTCTCAACAACTTTTTTATGTCCCCGGAAAAATTCAATTGCCTCAGTAACGGTCATATTTAAAACATCACTTATATTCTTCCCCTTATATTCAACCTCAAGTATTTCAGATTTGTATCTTTTTCCATTGCATGATTCGCACGGTAGATAAATATCTGCAAGGAATTGCATTTCAATTTTAACATACCCATCACCTTCGCATGTTTCACATCGTCCTCCTGGAATGTTAAATGAAAAATGTCCCGGGGTATAACCTCTGGCTTTGGCAAGATAAGTTGACGCAAAGATTTCCCTTATTCCATCAAAAGCCTTGACATATGTAACTGGATTTGAACGAGGAGATTTACCGATCGGGGATTGATCCACCATTTCAACGGCATCAATCAATTCATAACCTTCAATTTTATCAAATTTACCAATTTTCCCATCATAGCTTCCCTCTTTTAATTTTTTCAAAGCTGCATAAAGTATATCATGAACAAGCGTGCTCTTACCCGAGCCACTTACACCTGTAACACAGACAAAGAGGTTTAAAGGAAACTCAACATCTATGTTTTTCAAATTATGTTCTTTTGCCCCACGAATTATAATTGAGTTTCCTTTTTTCGGTTTTCTTCTTTCCTTTGGCACGGAAATTTTCAAGCGTCCGCTAAGATATTTACCTGTTAATGAATTTTCATCCTTCAGCAAATCTTCATATTTGCCCTGAAAAACAATCCTTCCGCCATTTTCCCCTGCCCCCGGCCCAAGGTCAACTATATGATCCGCCGATTCAATGACCTCTTTATCATGCTCAACAACGATAACTGTATTGCCATTTTCCTTAAGCGATTTTAAAATTTTTATAAGACGATGGGTATCCCGTGGGTGCAAGCCAATGCTTGGCTCGTCAAGAATATAAAGCGTTCCAACAAGTGAAGAACCAAGCGCTGTTGCAAGGTTTATCCTCTGCGCTTCTCCACCTGAAAGGGTGCTTGATAATCTATCCAGAGTCAAATATCCAAGCCCAACTTCATAAAGATATTTCAACCGTCTATTTATTTCCGAAAGTATGCTCGCTGAAATTGTTTTCTCATATTCACTTAGTTCAATGTTTTGAAAGAAAAGAAAGGCTTCCTCAATTGACATTCGCACAACATCATAGATTGTTTTTCCGGCAATTTTAACATTTAATGCCTCTTTCCTCAACCTTGAACCACCGCACATATCACATGTTGTATATCCCCTGTATCTTGAAAGCATTACCCTGTAATGAACTTTATATGAATTTTCCTCAAGCAGTCTGAAAAATCCATTTATACCTTCAAACCCATCATAACCATTTTTTATGATCTCAAGATGTTCAGGGCTTAAATCTTTGAAAGGAACATCTATCGGGATCCCAACTCTTCTTGCTATGCGCATCAAATCTTTTTGAAACCATGAAAATTTTTCGCTTCTCCA
>NZ_CZVH01000093.1:0-7480 GCF_001458555.1 Candidatus Kryptobacter tengchongensis
TGGATAGTTTAATAGCACAATTGGTTGGGTTTAATTGAGATAAGTTTTTTATTAAAAATAAATTTTTTTAATTTTTTAGTAAAGGCGAGAGAAAATAAATTTGAGAATTTAAATGAGGGAGCAGAGGAGAAAGGGTATAAAGATAACGCCCGAGTTGATTGAGGAGATAAGAAGATTAATAGATGAGAGATTTAAAGTTATGTATGTTGAACGAAGTGATTTTGAGGATTTAAAGGATTTGGTTAAGCAGATTGGGCAGAATATGTTTCTTCTTGCGGAGGCGCAGAGAAAGACAGAGGAGAGGTTAGATGCATTTGAGAAGGCGACGGAGGAGAATTTCAAGAGAGTATGGGAGAGCATAAATCAGCTTACAATTAGAGTGGATCAGCTTGCGGAGGCACAGAGAAAGACAGAGGAAAGATTGAATGCATTTGAGAAGGCGACGGAGGAGAATTTCAAGAAGGTGTGGGAGAGCATAAATCAACTTGCAGAGGCGCAAAGGAGAACGGAAGAGAGGTTGAATGCATTTGAGAAGGCGACGGAGGAGAATTTCAAGAGAGTATGGGAGAGTATAAATCAGCTTACAATTAGAGTGGATCAGCTTGCGGAGGCACAGAGAAAGACGGAGGAGAGGTTGAACCAGCTTACAATTAGAGTGGATCAGCTTGCGGAGGCACAGAGAAAGACAGAGGAAAGATTAAACCAGCTTATAAGTGAACATCAAAGGACAAGAGAAATACTTGCTGGCATTTCGGATACAGTTGGATATGGGCTTGAGGATAAGGTTATGGTTTATATGAGGGAATTTGCAAGGGATGAATATGGGGTTGAGGCTGAAATAGTTGAGAGAAGAAATGTCGTTTATCCAGATGGAAGATATGATGAGGTTAACATTTATGTTGAAGGGCGTAAGGATGGGCAGAAGGTTTATTTGATTGGGGAGTGTAAGTCAAGACCGAGCAAGGGTGAGATAGACAAGCTTAGCAAGAAGAGGGACAGGTTGAGAAATTATTTCAATGCGGATGTTTATGCTTTTATAGTTGCTTATTACTTTTCACCTGAGGTTGAAAATTATTTGCGTGAGGAGCATCCTGATATAAAGATGGTAAAGAGTTATGAATTTGAAATGAGATATGGAAGAAAGGTTTAAAGTTTAGCTTTGCCGAAAAATAAAATTTCCCTCTGCTAAATATGTCAACCCCGTTGATGAGACAATACCGAAAGATAAAGGCACAATATCCAGATGCGATAGTTTTATTCAGGATGGGTGATTTTTACGAGACTTTTGAAGAGGATGCAAAAATAACTGCAAAGGTTTTAGGTATAGCTTTGACAAGAAGGGCGAATGGAGCAGCAGCTGATGTTCCACTTGCTGGTTTTCCGCACCATGCGCTTGAAACATATCTTCCAAAACTTGTAAAAGCCGGATATAAAGTTGCAATCTGCGAGCAACTTGAAGATCCAAAGTTTGCGAAAGGAATAGTTAAAAGAGATGTAATTGAAATTGTCACACCTGGTGTCGTTATTAGTGATAAACTTCTTGACAATAGAGTAAATAATTTTGTTTGTGCTTTGTTTTTTAAAAGTGATAAAGTTGGGGTTGCTTTTGCTGATGTTTCAACTGGCGAATTTTATGCAACCGAGGTTAAAATTGACGATTTGCCAAACCTGCTTGATACCATAACCCCAAGTGAAATCTTATACAGCAAATCGCTTAAAAATGTTGTTGAGCAAGTTCTTGAGAAAACTCAAATTAAACCTTTTCTTACGAAGCTTGAGGATTGGGTCTTCAAATATGATTATGCATTTGAAATTTTAACTAACCATTTCCAGACGCAGTCATTGAAGGGATTTGGGATAGATGAGTTTGAGCTTGGGATAATTTCAGCAGGTGCTATATTGCATTATCTTCAGGAAACGCAGAGAACAAAATTATCTCATATAAGAAAAATTTCACGCTATGATACGGGAGACTACATGACCCTTGATCCAGCAACGAAGCGAAATCTTGAAATAACCGTTTCATATTCTGGGGAAACTGCCTATGGGACGCTTTTTTTCAGTTATAGATAAAACGCAAACTCCGATGGGGGCAAGACTTTTAAAGAAATGGGTCTTGCGACCGCTTAGAAAACTTGAACCAATTCAAAAGAGACTTGAAGCCGTAAAAGAGCTTTATGAAAATCAAGAATTAAGAAAAGAGCTTTACAAAATACTTGGTGAAATTGGTGATCTTGAAAGATTAATCTCAAGGATAGCAATTCGGGCACATCTTCCAGGTACAACTGGAAGAGCAAATCCAAGAGATATGATTAACTTAAAAGAATCGCTCAAAAAAATTCCCAAGATAAAATCGCTTCTTGCAAATTCAAAATCAGATACGCTCCAAAAAATATCAAAGTTTTTAAACCCACTTACTGATGTTATCTCTTTAATTGAATTGGCAATTGTTGACGACCCCCCGGCAACTGTTGCGGATGGTGGAGTTATAAAAGATGGATATAACGCTGAACTTGATGAGCTTCGTTATATAACTAAGTCAAGCAAAGAATTTATAGCAAATTTACAGCAGAAAGAAAGAGAGAGAACTGGTATCCCAAGTTTAAAAATTGACTATAATTCTGTCTTTGGATATTATATTGAGGTTACGAAAACACATCTTGATAAAGTTCCTCCAGATTACATACGAAAACAAACGCTTGTAAATGCAGAAAGATTTATCACTCCAGAGTTGAAAGAATATGAAGAGAAAATTTTCACGGCTGAGGAGAAAATTTCTGCTCTTGAGGCTGAGCTTTTTAATCAAGTAAGGGAGAAAATTTCTGAGCATACAGAAGCAATTCAAAAGAACGCTCAGCTTATTGCGATGCTTGATTGTTTTGTTTCACTTGCTGAAGTTGCGGTTGAAAATAACTATACTTGCCCGATAGTTGATGATGGCGATGTGATTGAGATAAAAGACGGAAGACATCCTGTAGTTGAGAAAATTTTACCCCCCGGGGAAAAGTTTGTCCCAAACAGTGTTTATCTTGATAATTCTGAAAATCAAATTTTAATAATCACTGGTCCAAATATGTCTGGCAAAAGTGTTTTTCTAAGACAGGTTGGTTTAATAGTTTTGCTTGCACAGATTGGGAGTTTTGTTCCCGCAAGTTATGCTAGGGTTGGGATTGTGGATAGAATTTTTACAAGGGTTGGGGCATCGGATAACATTGCTGGAGGTGAGAGCACATTTCTTGTTGAAATGCATGAGATGGCGAACATTTTAAACAATGCAACACCTAAAAGTTTAATTTTGCTTGATGAAGTAGGGCGGGGGACAAGCACATTTGATGGTATTTCAATCGCTTGGGCTATAACTGAGTACATACACGAAAACCCAAAACTTAGGGCAAAGACAATTTTCGCAACTCATTATCACGAATTGAATGAGCTTGCGGAGCTATATCCAAGGATAAAAAATTTCAAAGCGGATGTTAGGGAAGTTGGTGATAAAGTTATATTTTTACATAAAATTGTCCCGGGGTATGCGGATCATAGTTATGGTATAGAAGTTGCTAAAATGGCAGGTTTGCCAAAGGAAGTTACTGAAAGGGCAAAGGAAATTCTTGCAAACCTTGAGCAAAAGGAGTTAACACCGCAGGGCAAAGTAAAGAAGAAAATTTCAAAAGAGGCATTAATGCAGAAGTTTCAGATAAGTTTGTTTGAATTAAATGATGATAGATTAAGGCAGGAAATTTTAAATCTTGATATTGACAATATGACACCTCTTCAAGCTCTTTTAAAACTTCAAGAGTTAAGGGGAAGGATAAAGAATGGGGAAATATAGTGAAAAAATAAAAAAAATAGTTGTTCTTCTATTTGCTTTGTTAAATTATGTGATTTGCGATATTGGTGACGGAATAATTAGAGAAAATGTTATGGAAAGATTGGTAATAATTAAGTTAAAATCAAAAATAAGAAAAGAAGGTAAGCGGTTTATAGAATTAACGGGATTTAGAGCAATTGATTTAAAGCTGAAAAAATTTAAAGCTGTGGAGATACAGGAGATATTTCCAAATCACAGAGATAAAGAATTAAATAGAATATATCTTGTAAGGTATACTGACAACATATCGCCCGAAATTGTAGCAAAAGAACTATCATACGAGCCTGAAGTTGAATATGCAGAACCTAAAATCATCCACACATTAGCTTTTGAGCCAAGTAATGACCCAAAGTATGTTGATGGTTCTCAGTGGGCGTTAAGAAAAATTCAAATAGAGTATGTTTGGCAAAATTTAATCGTGGATTCAATTTTAATTGCAATTATTGATACAGGTGTGGATATACTACACGAGGATTTAAAAGATAATATATGGTATAATCGTAGAGAAATACCTAATAATGGGATAGATGACGATAACAATGGTTATATAGATGATGTAGTTGGGTGGGACTTTGCAGGGAGAGACGGATTTACTCCTGATAATCAGCCTTTTCCTGGGCATCCCCATGGTACTCATGTGGCTGGTATTGTTGCAGCTTCAACAAATAACGGCATCGGAATAGCGGGGGTATTTCCAAAATCAAAAGTTATGGTTGTTAAGGTTTCATCAGACGATCCTAATGACACTAGGATTATTTATGGGTATGAAGGGATAGTTTATGCAGTTGATAACGGGGCAAGAGTGATAAACTGCAGTTGGGGTTCTTACATGCCGTCAAAATTCGGTCAGGATGTGATAAATTACGCCATAAGAAATGGTGTTATAGTTGTTGCTGCAGCTGGAAATAAAAATAGTGAAATACCTTTCTACCCCGCCTCATATGAAGGGGTTATATCTGTGGCTGCTACTGACTCTTTAGATAGAAAAGCATATTTTTCAAATTTTGGAAAAAGAATTGATATCTCTGCTCCTGGTGTTAATATAATCAGCACTTTTCCGGGGAATAGATATGCCTACTTAAGTGGAACTTCTATGGCATCCCCTCATGTGGCTGGTGTAATTGCAATTTTACTATCACAAAATTTAGCTTTGACATCTGAACAAGTAAAACAAAAGATAAGAATAACAGCGGATAAAATTGATGATTTAAATCCGGAATTTAAATACAAACTGGGATATGGAAGACTAAATGCTTATAGGGCTTTGACACTTGAAATGCCGGCGGTGAAGGTTGAAGAGATAAACTTTGTGGATGAAAATTTGAATGGAGTTTATGAACCCGGAGAAAACATCAATGTGACGGGTATCTTGAAAAACTATTTAACAAGGGCTACTTCCCTTTACATTGAAGTTGTTGAGATCAGCGAAAATGCTTTGGAATCCTTAAATAGATTTATTTTTATTGGGGGAGTTGAAACTTTTCAAATAAAATTATTTCAATTTGGATTTAGGGTAAGTAATCAGGTTAATGAAAATACAAGAGCCCATATTGTTTTTAAGTTTTCGGATCAAAATTACCAATATGAGGATTACTATATAGTTAATCTCTTGATTAATCAAACTTTTCTTGATCATAATACGGATAGTTTAGTGGCTACAATTACAAGTCAGGGCAATATAGGGTTTAATGATTATCCAAATAATACTGAAGGTAGTGGATTTTTATTCCAAAAAAATTGAAAACTTATTATTTGAAGGTGCTTTAATAGTTGGGATTGACAGCATTAGGGTTGTTGATTCAGCCAGAGATCACACTGGAAAGAACAAGGTTAACGATTTTAACATAGTCCATCGTTTTACTATTAAAGTCCCCGGGAGCTTAGCTCCGCAGGAAGGTTTGTGTATATTTGATGACAGTAGAGCCGCTGATAATAAAATTGGTTTAAGGTTTAAATTTGAAACATTTGCATACGATAGATATTTAATAGTTAAATTGACGATTAGAAATATTTCGGATTTAGTTTTTGAAAGCATCTTTGCAGGTATGTTTTTTGATTGGGATATTGGTTCAGTTTATAACAATAACCTTGTTTTTGATAGCACCTATCATATGGTGTATGTTTATGATTCTCTTAAATTTTCGGGTAGTTATGCCGGCGTTTCCTTACTTTATCCAAGAGAAAAAATTAACTTTTTTGGAATTGATAATGATTACAGGACTCCAGGCAATCCATTGCCAATATGGGATGGTTTTACAAAGAAGGAAAAATGGAAAGCTTTAAGCAGTGGAATTACAAGGACACAGGTCAAAAATACTGATGTTTCTTTTGTTATATCTGCAGGGCCGTTCGCCCTCCTACCAAATAATGAAATTATTGTATCTTTTGCAATATTTGCAGCCTCATCTCTTCAGGGTTTAAAGACTCTCTCATCTTTAGCCAATAATAAATGGAGTGAAATTTTATCCGGAGTGGGGAATAAACCACCCATATTTACCAAAAAAATGTCAAATGAAATTACTGTGAATGAAGGCGAAACCTTAAAATTTAAATTTGAAGCGATTGACCCTGATAATGACCCAATTTATTTTATCCCTATCAAAATACCTTTAAATGCAAATTTATCAACAAATGGCTACTTTGAATGGACTCCAAATTACGATGATGGCGGAGACCATATTATAAATGTTGGTGTCACCGATGGTATATATACGGTATCTTCTATAACTATTGCTCATGTTAACCGTAAACCTAAATTTGCATCTTTCTTCTCAAAGGTCGCATCTGCTCCTTGCTGAACCTTGTTATATTGATCCCGTTAAAGAAAATCTCCCCCTCATCTGGCTCAATCAATTTCAAAATCAACTTCCCAAGGGTTGATTTACCACTGCCAGATTCTCCAACAAGAGCATACACCTCACCCTCATTGATTGAAAAATCAACACCATCAACTGCTTTTATAAGCCCCCCACCAACTTTGAAATACTTTTTTAAATTCCTTACCCTTATCTTTTCCAACTTGCTTACCCGTTTCTTTTTGATGCAATGAAAAATTGTATCAAAACTCCTACGCCAATAATGCTTGCTGTTTCAGATCTCAACCTTCTTTCACCAAGCGAAATAACATCAAATCCTGAGTTAACAGCAAGTTTGATCTCCTCACTCGTAAACCCTCCCTCTGGTCCTGTAGCAACTAAAATAGAATTAACACCTTTCATCTGTTCAAGATAATTATAAAGCGGAATCCTTTCAAACTCATCGCTTTCGTGAAAGATGACCTTTCTATCATATTCTGTAAATTCAGTGACAAAACTTTTAAAATCAACAGGTTCGCAAAGTTTGGGTATCAAAGCCCTGTTTGATTGTTTACATGCAGATAAGATTATCTTTTTCCATCTTTCAATTTTATTTCTTGAGATATCTTCTAAAGATTTTGCGGGGATCACACGCTCGGTTATAAGTGGAATTATGCATTTTGTACCAAGTTCCGTTAATTTTTCAATTGCAAATTCAAATCTCTCTGGATTTTTCAAAATTGCCTGTGCAACCGCTATATCAACATCTATTATTATCTTCAAAACATTATAGAAAAGACCCTAGAATAAAAATTAA
>NZ_CZVH01000094.1:0-7399 GCF_001458555.1 Candidatus Kryptobacter tengchongensis
AAATACTCAAAGATATACGGATTTGACTGGAGATTGATCATAGCTGTAATTCAGCAGGAGTCAAACTTTAAACATGATGCTGTGAGCCCCAGAGGTGCCTACGGTCTCCTCCAAATTATGCCAGAAACAGGTGAAGAGCTCGTTTTAAATGTTTCCCATATCTACGATTTCAGAACCCCAGAGCAAAACATAATAGCGGGGATACATTATCTTTGGACACAATTCAACAGATTTTTTTCGCAAGGCATGGATTCAACTGAATGCTTAAAACTTGCCCTTGCTGCTTATAACGCTGGTCCAGGGCGTGTCCTTGATGCCCAACAACTTGCTATCTATTTCGGTGAAGATCCCAATAAATGGGAAGCCATTAAAACCATATTCCCGCTACTTTCAAGCAAATACTATACCCTTCACAAATATGTCTGGGCAAACGGACGCCCTAAAAGTGGCTACTTCCACAATTACCAGGAAACTGTAAACTATGTTGATAAAATCATGAGAAATTACGCCAGATATAAAAAATTATTGAGATAACCTTTGGATAACCCCTGGGGTCCCCGAACTTTCCCGGGGACCCATAATTTAAAATGGTAAAATTAGCCCTCTTGAATTAAAAATCTTTTTGTTATATCTTCACCAAAAAAGGGATTTTCAACCATGAGAAGGATTGCTTTCTTACTGGTGATTTTACTTTTTTATTCCTGTCGTGAAACCACCCCGGTTGATCAAATTGAAACTAAGGAACCCCCCAATTATTATCCGCTTACAAAAGGTTCATATTGGATTTATTCAATTGATACAAGCGATGCAAATGGTGAAAATTTTGGAATTTTTGGAACGAGAAAAAGTACCATTGCGGGTTTTGATACACTACTTAACAAAAAATACGCCTTACAGGTTGATACAATCATAACACCAACAGCAACAGCAGTTGACACAATTTATATCCGAAAAGATGATTTTGGGCTTTATATTTTTACACCACCTTTGAATCTCTCAAGTCTGATAATCATCCCGGCACATGAACTAAAGCTGCTTCCATATCCGCTTGAATCGTTAACAACATTGAGCTGGATAATTTACGATACGACATTTTACCTCGGGACAATACCTATTGCAAGACTAAATTTAACAGGACAACTTATAGGTTATGAAAATATTCAAGTTCCAGCAGGAAATTTTTACTGTGTTAAAATTAACATCATCGCAAAGGGTTTCATTGTCAATCCCCAAAATATTCTTCAACCATATCAATTTAATCTATCTGGACTTTTATGGCTTAATAAGGAAGTTGGTTTAATAAAAACAGAGACGCCACTACCGCTTTCACAAATTTTACAGGGTACCTTTTCTAACTTATCTGACTCGCTACGAATTGTTAAGCAGAGGCTATGGAATTACAAGATAAATTAATCTATAAATTCAAATATCAAGAACAAATTCAGCTCGCCAGATACCATTTTCATTTCGCACGCTGAATTTATACAATGTCACCGCTTTTACATCAATCCTAAGAGCATGTTTTTCTCTGTTGATTTCTTCACCAAATAGTTTTGCGACAAGATTTAAATCAACAATTTTTACATCAAATTTTGAGAAAAGTAATGAATGTGCATCTTTGAAATAGACGATCTCACTTAAAAAATCAAAAAGGAGCATTTCAACCGAATCAGAGCTTAAAGAAACTTCCTTTTCAATCAGTGGTTCAACAGTTTCAGTATCAACCATAACCTCGCTTACCGCAAGCCCAGAATCTTTAAATAGCTCATCTATAGTATCTGCCCATACCTCAACCGCAACATCAGCAATTGCTATATCTTCATTAAACTTAAACGGCATCACAAATGTTTTTTTATTTTAAATCACCATTATAACAAGCCCTGTTAACGCCCCTGACGCTGTACATACAAAATTAACAAAATCATTGTTAACCCAGCTCTTCCCACGAATTAAATCAGCGACGCCATCACAATGAAATTTTTTCTCGGTTACCTTTGAGCAAGCGTTGCACTTATACTGTGCCTGTAGCGTCGCACCAAGTAAACTATCAACAAAGCTACCAACAAAACCAGCAAAAATTATACTCACAAGTTTGAACAAATTCCATTTCACCCATAATGTAGCACTTGAAAATATGAGAACAGAACCAATTATTCCACCAATTGTCCCCTTAAATGAAACTCCTCCTGATGTTCCAGGTTCAACAGGTTTAAAATTAGTTATAAGTCGCGGTCTTGAAAGAAGCAATGTCCCTATTTCAGTTGCCCAGGTATCAAATGTCGCAGCGGAAACAGAAGCAAGATACATATAGTATAAAATTTCCTCTGGATAAAAATTATAAATCAATGCAATCACACCAGCAATCCCACCGTTTGCAAGAACTTGGTAAATATCCCTTGTGCTCGTTTTCTCAAAAATTAAATCAAACTTCTTCCTTCTTTTTTTCCCAATCTTTGAAATTAAACTTGACAATACAAAAAATGTAAGAATTGGCACAGTCCACTTCCACCCACCCGATCCGAAAATTATAACAGCAAGTAAAAAAGTTGCAACCGCACCATTTAAAGTTAAAAACTTCAATCTATACGAAATAACAGAAATCAAAAGAGCAAGAATAAAACCAAGCAAAAATTGATTCAATTTATCAACAATCACAAGTGAGTAAAGCATGAAAGCGGAAGCAAGCGGGATAAAAAGGTTATCAAACCCGTACGACCCAAGCCCTTCAACTACGCTTACAAATAAAGCAGTTAAAATTGAAATAAGAACTATTTCCCCAAAAGTAAGATTTAAATTGTTACCCCACCATAATGTTGAACCACCTGTTAAACTTAAAAAAATTAACACAACTAAAAACGAGATTAAAAACATCGCAGATGAACCTTGAACCGATTTTTTATCCCCAGTGAGATTATAAAGTTTTGGATTTTTTATCCCCTCACCAACTATTGCAGCAAAAGCGTCACCAAGTGCAAGAATTAACATTGAAATTGAAATTATCGCAGGGTTTCTTCCCCAGAAAACAAGGACAAGGATCAAAAAAGCAAGCGGATAATATACCGTCCCATAGGTTTGCCTTTCAATAGAATCCATGCCTTTAAAAACTTTGAACCTCAAACTTAAAAAGTTAACAACAATGAAAAACAAAGCAATTACCACAACTGGAACTATACTTTTGAAAATAACTGGAGCAGGAAAAACAGCGACCCCAACAGTTATATGGACAACTTTCCTTGTAACCTCGGGATCAAACTTAAAAATTTTTCTTAAAACTTCAGAAACTCCAATGATCCCAAAAATTCCCAAAACAAGCAGAATTGCATTTATCCAGTCCAAATTTAACCCTCCATTTTTATGGGGAAATTTTTATTCAACCCTGAAATTAAATGTAATAACCCCACTTTGTTTGATATTTTCAGATATTGGATTAAACTTCCATGTCCTCAATGCCTCAAACGCAGAGCGTTCGAAATCTGGATTTGCCTTCTCAAGTGGAAAAATTCTTTCAATTGTTCCATCTGGCAAAACAACGACCCTGAACCTAACAACAGCGGATTCTTTTATTCCTTGCGGAAATCTTGGCAACTCACCCCCAACCTTAATCCGATTTATTTTGCCCTCCCACTCAATATGATATGAAAACTTTGGCGAAATCCCGCCTCCAAAATCTCTTTTTATTTCTCCAATTCCATCCTTCTTTATCCCCGAAATACCAACCTCTGGTTTTATTTCTTTTCCAAAACTCGCATCATCCCCAACCTTATTAACCCCAAAACCTATTCCCTCAATTACACCTTTTCTTTCAATCGCATCAATTTTCTCAGCAAATTTATGGGGCAAAATTTCTTCCTCAGTTAAAATAAGTCTTGTCGGCAAATTTATCTTTGGAAGATTCGCTATTCGTGCAGGCAGAGATGATTTCCCAAAACCTTGAACGCTCTCGCCCCTGTTCAGCGTTTGAACTTGCTCTTCAATTGGCGGAACAAAAATAACCTCAGTAAATTTGATGCTTTCCTCAACCTTTACAGTGATCTTGTAAATCAACATTAAAAGAAAAATAACAAAACAAATCATTGCTGTATAAATTACCGCTCTTATTTCAATTCCCCTTTCCATATCTTACTTCACCTGTGTTGCAACAACAAATCTTGTTAAACCAGTTGATTTCGCTATATCCATCACATCAATAACCTCTTGAATTGGGACACTTCTATCAGCCCGAAGGACAACAAGTTTGTCCGTCTTTCCATCCGAAATTTCCTTTAACTTCAAAGATAAATTCTCTTTCAAAACCCTTTCTCCGAAAACATAAATTTCGTTCCTCTCCGTCAATGTGATTATTATATGCCTATCGCTTATCTGTTCCTTTGTCTCAGAAATTGGCAATTGAATTCTTATGCCTGATTGAGTTATAAAAGAAGATGTGAGAAGGAAAAAAATTAACAGTTGCAAAATTATATCAGTAAGCGACGCAAATGTGAAAACTGTTAAAGGTTTGTTTCTTGTTTCAAATTTCATCTTTCAGACTTGATCTGATTTTTGAATTCATCCGAACCCAAGATATCAATGAATTCCGTCGTCGCAATTTCAATCTCATGAACAAGACGACTTATTTTTGTTACGAAATAATTGTAAAATCCATACGCTGGGATGCCGACAATCAAACCATAAGCTGTGGTCAAAAGCGCCTCCCATATCCCGCCAGCAAGATCAGATGGCGAAACAATTCCCCCAAGCGCTTGAATTGTCATAAAAGCATTTATCATCCCTGTGACTGTGCCAAGAAATCCAAGCAACGGTGCAACGCCAGCAATCGTTGCAAGCATGCTTAACCTCCTCTCAAGGTTGAAAACCTCAGTTCTTCCCGCTGTCTCAATTGCCTCACGAACTTTGTCATCCCCAAAACCATGTTTCATCAATCCTTGCTTAAATATCCTTGAAATTGGGGTGTTATGAGTGTTGCAGTAATCTATAATTTCTGGGATATTCCCCGTCCTTATAAGACTTTTTATGCTGATTATAAATTCCTTAACATTTGCTTTCGCCTTTTTGATCGTCAAGAATTTTTCAATGATGACATAAATCATCACGACAAGTGTGATTGAAATTAAATGCATTATCAAACCACCTTTAAGATAAAGGTCAAGCGCTCTCATCTTCCGAACCTCTTTACTTAAGTTTTCCCTTCATTGTTAAGAACTTTTTTAACTTCTGTTTCAGGTGTAATCTTAACTTTTTCCTTCATCTTTTCAAAATTTTTCAGCATGATGATTTCATATCTTTCAATTTCATCAAAAATTTCATTTTGTGGCGAATTCGCTCTGTCAAGCTTAACACAGTGTAATCTTCCATATTCATTGCAAAGATAACAATGTTTCTTCCCTTTTTCAACAATAAGCTGGCTCACAACCCTAAAGTAATCCTCAAAATTCCTCTCGCCAGCAATGAAGTCAATCAAATTCACATCACGCTTGTTTGCAACTATGTATGAAAATTTTAAAGATTTACGATAATTCCCCGAGACAAGATCAATTTGCCTTATAAATTCTGGGCGTTTCCATTCAACCTCGGTATGACACCAATCTTTATCGGTTTCAAGCGCTGGGCAGTTCAAATTTCTAAGGCAAGGCGAATAAATGTAAAATCCCTGCTTTATCATCTTATCCCTGAAATCAAGAAGATCACGAGATGTTATCATCAAAGCTGGCTCAATCATGACCACGAAACCATCATCTTTTATTCCAGCATTTATAAGACGAAGCAACTTGTTCCTCTTTTCATAAGCAACCTCATTCAAAGTATTTGCGACAGTTATCAAATCAA
Organism: Candidatus Kryptobacter tengchongensis; assembly: GCF_001458555.1. Classification (NCBI taxonomy): domain Bacteria; kingdom Pseudomonadati; phylum Candidatus Kryptoniota; genus Candidatus Kryptobacter; species Candidatus Kryptobacter tengchongensis. Next base: position 5,824 of record NZ_CZVH01000094.1, read on the forward strand.
ATCTCTTATCAAACATCTCAAAAGCATGTTCAATATCAAAAATCGCTGGCTCAATTTCTATCTTAACTGTTTGGGGGTAATGGTTTTTAAGCTCGTCTAAAAAGACTTCAAGATTTTCCTGAAACTTTCGGATGTTTTGTTCAACTTTATCAAGTGCGACAAACTTAACCTCAACATTTTTAAAATATCTGATATTCTCGTGCATCCAGATTATCGTCCCCATTACAACTGTGCCAAGTCCAGTGCCAATATCAAGTATTTCAAATTTTTTCTTCCCCTTGAAAAAACCCGAATGAGAGATCTCATTCAGCGGGACATGAACTTTTAAAAGATTCGTTGTAGTAAAATAAATAAGATAACCTTTTTGAACCTCTCTATTGCTAAGGTAGTCGTAAAAAACAAACTCTTTGCGTAAATTTTTTCTTGTAAAATACTCCGACATTGCGGAGACAATTTCAGCAACACCCTTCAGTTGGCGAGGTGAGTTTAAATTAACCCCTGAAACCTTCGCAAGGAAACTTTCATAAAACTTTGGAATTTCAAGCACGGCTTTTGCATTTACGCATTGACTTTTTGCGAAATCTCATCAAGCTTTTTCAAAACCTCTTCTGTATGTCCATCAACTTTAACCTTTCTAAATATATGAGCAATTTTACCGGTCTCATCAATTATAAAAGTTGTCCTTTCGGTTCCCATAAATTTTTTTCCATAAAGGATTCGTTCCTTCCAGACGCCATACTTTTCAAGAACCTTATGTTTCTCATCACTTAAGAGTGGGAAATTAAGATTATATTTTTCCTTGAACTTTTTATGCGATTCAACGCTATCAGCGCTAACGCCGATAACAACTGCGCCCCTTTCAAGTATCCGATTCATATTATCCCTGAACGAACAAGCTTCCTTTGTGCAACCTGGCGTATCATCCTTTGGATAGAAATAAAGAACCACTTTCTTACCACGGAAATCTTTCAAAGAAATTTTTTCACCAGTATCGGATAAAAGCGTGAAATTCGGGGCTTTTTGCCCAACTCTTAACTCAGGGGTTTTAGACGATTTATTTTTAGATTTAACTTTTTTAGCCATGTTTAGCTCCGTTTATGTTTCCAAGCAAACAAAAATTTTGCGGAGAGGGAGGGATTCGAACCCTCGGTACCGCTTTTGGCGGTACAACCGCTTAGCAGGCGGCTCCCTTCGGCCACTCGGGCACCTCTCCATTTTTCTGTTAATATACTAAATAAATTCTTGGAAATCAAACCTGAACCCAATCACACGCCCAACTTTGATTTTTTAATAATGTCTTGCTACATTTAATTTGAAAAATTAAAAACTTCATCCCAATGAATATTAACGGAAATTTCCCAAGAAAATTAACAGAGCGTGAAATAGATTGGATATTTTGGATGCTACCTGAAAATAAGCCCGGATACAGAGATTACCGCGAAATGATAAAAAAGATGATGGTCATAGGATACGGAAAATTTGAACCTGATAATCTAATCCTTGGGCAACCAAATGATAAACCAAACGAAGAAACATTCTTCACACCAGTAATTTCACTTGGTCAAATTGAAATGAA